>CAJWGI010000196.1 GCA_913031335.1 uncultured Anaerolineales bacterium
GAGCCGCGCCCGGTGCGAGCCGGCATGGCAAGTCATACAGCCGTCAAGCCGAATCATCATCAGCGAAAAGCCGAGCCCATCCAATGACCCCTCCGGCTGTGAGCATACTAAGTTCACCAGCTCGTCCCAGCGCTCGCCACGCAGCCCCTCGAGAGCGGGGATTACGCGGGCGGGGAAGAGCAATTCCGCGTCAGGCTGATACATTTATGAAAAGCATTTTCAGTGCCAGTTGAAAGCGGCGTGGGAGCCCGGAGCGCAAATCAAGCGGCAGCCGCTTTACTGTCCGCGCCCACACTTTTCTTCTTGGCAGCGGCGGCCTTGCGCGCTGCTTTCTTTGCATCTTCCTCAGCGCGGGCATTCTCCTCATCCACGTACTCCGTAGGACGGATGCCCGCGTAATACTCCACTGGTTTGTCCAAACGATCCTTGTCGAATATGTGCGCTTCGATGCGTTCGTAGGACGCCAGTTCATAATCGTGATCCATTTTTATCGCGTCGAACGGGCAGTACTCGGCGCAATAGCCGCAGTTCATGCAAATGTCAATGTCGATGAAAAACCTGGTGGGCGTGGGTATCGGCCGACCGGTCTCCGGGTCGGATGAGCGCTCAATCCAGATGCACTGCGGCGGGCACACCTTGGCGCAGATTCCGCAGGATGTGCAGCGGTGATCCGTGCTGCCATCCGCGTTCGCTTCGTAAAGCAGGAAAGGGATGAATCGAAATCGTTCCGGAACCGGAAGTTTCTCCTCCGGATACTGCACGGTAAAAACGCCGCGGCCGCGTGTCCCCTGGCGCGCGTTCAGGGAGCCCGCGTTGTAATAGCGCTGCCCTAGGAAGCGCAGGTCGTCCACAAAGGCATCCACGAGGTGCTTTATTGTCACCCCCATGCCGCGCAGCATTCCCGTCCCGTACATTCGAGTCCCCTATCGGTCCACTTCACCCAGCACGATATCAATGCTGCCCAGAATCACCACCGCATCAGCCACCTTGTGGCCCTTGCACATTTCGCCAAGCACGGTCAGATTAATGAAGGAGGGCGCGCGCACGTGATAGCGATATGGATTGGTCTTCCCGGTGGAAACCACGTAATAGCCAAGTTCGCCTTTCGGGTTTTCCACGCGCCCGTAAGATTCCCCCTCCGGAACGCGCACATTGTATTGCGGTTTACGGGAAAAAATCTCCCCCTTGGCGGGCATATCGCGCAGCGCCTGCTGGCAAATCTTGACGCTCTCGCGCATCTCATCTATGCGGATGACATAGCGGTCGTAAACATCGCCGTTTGAGCGCGTGCAAACCTTGAAGTCCAGGCGGTCGTAGATGCTATACGGCTCCGCGCGGCGCAGATCATATGGCACGCCCGATGCTCGTAAAAGCGGACCGGCCGCACTGTACGCGATTGCCTTCTCGGCCGGGAGCACGCCCACGCCGATGCAACGGGCGCGCACGATTTCATTGCCGGTCAAAAACCGGTCAAGTTCATCAATTGCCGCCGGCAGCCGGTTGTGCGCCAGATCGCTGATGAAATCCAGGGTATTCTCATCGCGCAGCGTTTCCGGCAAATCGCGCGCCACTCCGCCGAAGCGCATGTAATTGCACATCATGCGCGAGCCGGCGGTGGCTTCGAACACATCAAGAATCAGTTCGCGCGCGCGGATGGCGTACAGAGCCGGTGTCTGGAATGCGCCCATGTCGTTCAAGAGAAAGCCGATTGCCCACATGTGATTCGAGACACGCGTCAGTTCAGCCATGAGCACGCGCAGGTACTCGGCCCGCTCCGGGACCTGCACACCCATAAGTTTCTCCACCGCGAGCGCGTAACCCAGATTGTTTCCCATGGAGCTCAGATAATCTAGGCGGTCCGTGTAGGGCATATTTTGCAGGAAGGTATTGCGTTCGCCAATCTTTTCGTGGCTGCGGTGCAAATAGCCCATCACCGGTTGCAAATCCGTGATGGTCTCTCCATCCAGCGCCACCACCATTCGGAAGACGCCGTGGGTGGAGGGATGTTGGGGGCCCATATTCACCACTAGCGAATCGGTCTGCAGCGTCTTTCCGTTCGAGCCAACCTTGTTCAAACTGGCGTAAAGACTTTCGTCGCTTTCGGGCGTCCAGTTTTCAAAATCGAACCCGGCCGGATAGATGACGTTCTTACCGAACCGATTAGCGGCCTCGCTGCGCCTGACGTCGCCGGTCGGCCAGCGGCTGTCGAACGGTTTGTTTTCCTCCTCGTAATAAGCCTCTCGCCAGTCTTTACGCAACGGGTGACCGGCGAAGCCATCCCACATCAGAATGCGCCGCAGGTTGGGGTGCCCCTCAAAGCGCACACCGTACATATCGAAGATTTCGCGCTCCTGGAAATCAGCGCCCGGATATACCGACACCAATGAGGGGAGCACCGGGTTTTCTCTATCAACCTGCACTTTGAGATTGAGTGCCGGGCCGCCGCTAGTCTGATAAGCATGGTAGACCACCTCCAGCTGGCCTCCATCGAGATAATCGACGCCGGTAACCGAGGAGAGATAATCATAGCCGAGTTCGTCTCGGAGCCCGGTCGCCACTTCCGGCAAGCCCTCCGCCGCCACGATGTAACCTTCGTATCCCTTGCGCTCGTCGGGGCGCAGCGCACCCTCAAAGCGGGAGACGATCGGGTCGGCAACCGCAGTCTGCTCGGAGGGAGCAGCCCCAATTTCCTGTGCGGCCATTGCTCAAGCCTCCCCGGGTTCGGCGGTTTCGTTCGGCTGTCCGGCCTGCTGCGCCAGCAGCGCGTGCTGGCGCGGGTCCAACAAGTCTGGCCCGAGCACCGGCAGCGGCACAGCCTCGCTTGTCTGCTGACCGTACCAGCGCACCGCCTTAATCGACTGGTTGTCAATTTTCTGCTGCAGCTTGATCAGACCGTGCAGCAGCGCCTGCGGGGTGGGTGGGCAGCCGGGCACGTACACATCCACCGGCAAGAATTTGTCGATGCCGGAGACCACGTTGTAGCCGTCCTTAAACGGCCCTCCGCCGCTGGCGCAGGCGCCCATGGCCAGCACGTATTTCGGCTCGGGCATCTGGTTGAAAAGGCGCACAATCAGCGGCGCCATTTTCTTCGTCACCGTGCCGGAAACTATCATCAGGTCGGCCTGACGCGGGGTGGCGCGGAAAACTTCCATCCCGAAACGGGCAATGTCAAAGCGGCTGGCGGCCGTGCAAATCATTTCAATCGCGCAACAGGCCAGCCCGAAGACCATCGGCCAGATAGATGAACGCCGCCCCCAGTTGTAAATCCTGTCCAGCGAGGTGATGGTGACGGCGGATTGCAGCTCATCAGGGACGGGAATCTCAGGGTTGGTTAATTCATTGTCCATCAGGGCAAACGCTCCTCGCACCCTTTCAGATTGTGCGCAGCGGGATGACTGGCGCTGCCAAATCCGCTACCTTGCTGGCGTTTCGGTACACCATACCGCAGGGTAAATTACAGATTTAACAACTCAGTGATTATATGAGTGGGCATACCCTTTGTCAAGAAATCGGATAAACCAGAAGGATGTTTGACAAAACCGCCGGGAGAGATACAATCCATATGCACGTGGACGCAACTCGCGTAGCGGGAAACGTAATGCAAGATAAACGCCGGCAGATTCTGGATATCCTT
>CAJWGI010000197.1 GCA_913031335.1 uncultured Anaerolineales bacterium
CGTGGTGCAGATGGCCAGCGCCATAGCCCCACCCGACCCAACGCTGGTACAGGTGCACTGCGCGCCCGGCGGCGTCCCAGCGGCACTGCGCCTGCGCGAACGCTCGCACCCAGTGGAGCGCGTACACCAGCACTGGCGCGTGCAGCAGCACTGGTGGGAGCAGCCCGTCCGGCGCGATTATTTTCAGGTAAGTCTCGCCGATGGGCGCGTGCTCACCCTCTTCCGCGATGGCGAAGGGCTCTGGTTTCTCGACCGTGCCATACATTGAATTACACGCCCACTCCTATTTCTCGTTGCTGGACGGCGTGCCCACCCCCGAGGCGTTGGTAGCGCAGGCCGCCGAGTGGGATATGCCCGCGCTGGCGCTCAGCGACCACAACGGCCTTTACGGTCTGCCGCGCTTCTGGCAGGCTGCGCAACAGGCCGGCCTCAAAGCAATAATCGGCTGCGAACTCACTCTGGCGCAAAACAGCGACCACCTGACTCTGCTGGCCGAAACTCAGCGCGGGTACTCCAGCCTGTGCCGCCTTATCACCCGCGCACACCGCGAGGGCGAAAAAGGGCACGCGGCCCTGCCGGAGAGCGCGCTGGCAGAAAACACCGCCGGATTGATTGCGCTTTCCGGCTGCCGGCGTGGCGCGATAGCGCGCGCGCTGCTTACCCACGATCACCAGCGAGCCGCCCGCACCGCCGCGTGCTACGCCGACATGTTCGGCCGAGAACACTTCTTTCTGGAGATGCAGCGCCACCACGAGCGCAACGACCGTTACCTGAACGCCTGGATGGAGAGATTGGGGCACCGACTGGGGCTGCCGCTGATAGCCACCGGCAACGTGCACTACCTGACCCCCGCCGACGCGCGCCTCCACGATGTGCTCACCTGCATCCGCCAGCGGCTGCCGTTGGAGCGCGCCGACGGCCGGCTGCGCGCAAACCACGAATATTATTTCCGCAGCCCGCAAGAGATGAAAGCCCTCTTCGCCGCATGGCCGCAGGCGCTGCGCAACACACTTGCCGTGGCCGAGCGTTGCCGGGCGCGCCCTCCCACCGGCCCGCAGGCGCTGCCACAGATGCAGATGCAGCTCCCGCCCGACGTCAGCGCGGATGCACACCTGCGCGCGCTCTGCCGCACAGCACTCGGCCGCAAGTCCGGCGCAGAGGCGCACAAATACCAGCGCACGCTCGAACGCGAACTCAAACTAATTGCCGAGCAGCGCCTGGCGAACTACTTTTTGCTGGTATGGGATGTAATGTGCTTCGCCCGCCGGCGTGGCATCCTCTGCCAGGGGCGCGGCAGCGCCGCTAACTCGCTGGTGGCTTACCTGCTCGGCATCACCCCCATCGACCCACTGGCCGCCGGCCTGGTCTTCGAACGCTTCCTTTCGCCCGAGCGCCCCACCCCGCCCGACATCGACATCGATTTCGCCGCCGACCGCCGCGAGCAAGTCATCCAATATATCTATCACAAATATGGTCCGGAGCATGTGGCCATGGCCTGCACCGTGGTCACATTCCGCGCGCGCTCTGCGCTGCGCGATATCGGCTTTGCGTTGGGATTCGACGAGGGATTGCTGCAACGCGCCAGCGCCGGGCTGGACGATTACTCCGCGGCTGCCCTGCCGCAATCCGAGAGCCTGCGCGCCACGCTGGGGGATGATTTCCACTCCCCGCGCTGGCAGCAGCTGCTGCAGCTGGCTGCCCGTCTGGAGGGCTTCCCGCGCCATCTCGGCATCCACAACGGCGGCATGGTGCTTTCCACGCGCCCGCTGGCCGCGCAAATCCCGGTCGAGCCGGCCACAATGGAAGCGCGCACCGTGGTGCAATGGGATAAAGACTCACTCGAGCTCATGGGCTGGATCAAGCTGGATGTGCTCGGCCTGCGCATGCTCGCCGCCATCGCCGATGCGTGCGCTCTAATTGACCCTCCTCCGGATCTGGCGGCGCTCACTTTCGATGACCCTGCCGTGTTCGATATGCTCTGCCGCGCCGAGACCATCGGGGTCTTCCAGGTGGAAAGCCGCGCGCAAGCCACGCTGATTCCGCGCTTCCAGCCGCGCTCCTTCACCGACCTGACCGTGCAGGTGGCATTGATTCGGCCCGGGCCGCTGCAGGCAAACATGGTGCACCCCTATCTGCGGCGGCGCGAAAAGAGTGAGCCGGTGACATACCTGCACGCGCTGCTCGAACCGGCTCTGCGCGAGACGTTGGGCGTGATTCTCTTTCAGGAACAGGTGCTCAAAGTGGCACGCGACCTTGCCGGCTTTACACCCGGCGAGGGAGAACTGCTGCGGAGGGCGCTGGGCCACAAGCGCGCCGGCGAACAACTGCAAGCTTTCCGCGCTCGCTTTCTGGCGCGAGCGCAGGCACGCGGAGTGAGCGCCGCCATCGCCGGCCAAGCCTTCGAGCAGCTGAAAGCGTTCGGCGGATACGCCTTCTCCAAAGCGCACGCCGCCGCCTTTGCGGTCATCACCTATTGGTCGGCATGGCTGCGCTGCCACCATCCCGCCCCGTTTTTCGCCGGATTGCTGCGCCAGCAGCCGATGGGGTTCTATCCCGCGCACGTGGTGCTATCCGATGCGCGCCGCGCGGGGGTGCGTTTTCTACCTGTGGATTTGCGCCACTCTCAGGCCGGCAGCACACTGCAAACCGGTGCGGTGCGGCTGGGGCTGCAATCCATCCACGGGCTGGGCGCAGAGCAAATCGAGTTGCTGCTGCAAGAGCGTCGGCGCGCGCCTTTTCGCTCTCTGGCCGGGCTTCTGCGTCGCACCGCGCTGCCGCGCCCGACAGTGGAATCGCTGCTACTGGCCGGCGCGCTCGATTATTTGCACCCTTCCGGAGACCGCCGTCAATTGCTCTGGGAGTTGGCGGAGGCCTACCGCACTGCAACCGGGCCGCCGCCGCTGGCGCTGCCCACCCGCGCCGAAGGCGTACCGCTGCCGCCAATGACAGCCGCCGAGCAGCTGGCGACAGAGTTCGCCGTCACCAGGGTGAGCGCGCGCCGCCACCTGACTGATTTGCGCCGCAAGATTTTCGCCCGCGCCGGAGCGCTCCCGGTGGTGCAGCTTTCCGGCTTGCGCGATGGCCAGCGCGTCACAGTGGGCGGCATGGTGGTGGCGCGGCAGCGCCCACCCACAGCACGCGGCATCTGCTTTCTGGCTCTGGAAGACAGCAGCGGGCTGCTAAATGTGGTCGTTTATCCGGATATCTATGCTCAACATCGCGCCGGTTGTCGGGCGGCCTTCGCGCTCATCCGCGGGCAATTGCAACTCGAACACAGCGCAGTGCACCTGGTAGCGCACGAGGTGGTGGCTGTGTGAGTGCGCGCATCGGGCTCAGCCGCGCATGCGCGCGCCTGTGGGATCAAACAGCGGCTCGCGCTGCGGATGCGCCACGCGGCGCACACCCAGCACCTCAATCTCAAAGCCATCATCCGCATCCGCCCGTTCGACGGGCACGTACCCCAACGCAACCGACACCCGCGACCAGTGCGCATACCCGCCCGAAGTGACCCAGCCAATGACCTCACCCCGATGCCAGATGGGCTCGTCGCCGAGAACGTCGGCGTCCTCCGCTTCCACAACGAAGGTCATCAACCGCCGCGCTGGTCCTGCGGCACGGACACGTTCGGACG
>CAJWGI010000198.1 GCA_913031335.1 uncultured Anaerolineales bacterium
TGAAGGAGAAGATCGCTCCAGCCATCACGCCAGGCTTAATCAGCGGCAAAGTGATTTGGCGGAAAGTTTGCAGTGCGGAAGCACCGAGGCTGCGAGCCGCTTCCTCCAGCGAGAGATCAAAACTGTGGAGTGAGGCCGACACTGTGCGGATCACGAATGGGGTGCAGACAATGACGTGACCGATGAGCAACCCCACGTATGAACGGGGCAGCCCAAGTCCCAACGTGCGGTAGAAAATAAAAAGAGCTAGGCCAATGACAATGCCCGGTAGCATAATGGGAGAGAGAAAGAAAGCTTGAAAGAACGAGCGGCCGGGAAAGTTGTGCCGAATTAGCACTAAAGAAGCCATTGTACCCAGTGCCAATGAACACACCGTAGAACTCAGGGCGAGCAGGAAACTGAAGCCAAAGGCGCGAATGAAAACAGGTGATGCTCCGGCCTCGCCAGTGCTGGCAACATAACTTCCCGGCCCGAGACCGAGAAACGCCAGAACCCAGCGGAGCGAGAATCCGTCCGGTGGAAATTTGAGATAACCCCCCGCTGTCAGCCCGGCCACCACAATTACCACCATTGGCACCAGCAGAAATATGAGCGCAAGTAACGCACCGAACCGAAAGATCGGCGGCATTCCCAGCCCACGTTCTTCCCTGATCATGTCACTTCCCCTAGGGGATGTGGAGTGGAGCGCTGGTAAAAATACACAATGATCAGGCTGGTCATGAGCAATATGACGCCCACTGTTGCGCCCATCTGCCATTCGGCGCTGCTCTGGATTTTGTTGTACATCAGGGTCGAAAGCGTCACCACTTTTCCTCCACCCATGATACGCGGGACAGTGTAGGAGCTAGCCGCGATGACGAAGACAAGCAGACTGCCAGCCAGCACGCCAGGCATGCTCAGCGGCCAGGTAACCCGCAGAAAAGTGATCAGTCGGTTCGCCCCCAGGCTTCGGGCAGCTTCTTCCAGTTCCGGGTCAATATTTTGCATTGCGCCCATCAGCGACAGCACCATTATCGGAACGCCAATGTGAAGCAACGTGACTATCACTCCGAACTCGTTAAACATAAGCGGCAGCGGTGTGGGGATCAAACGCGCGGCGAGCAGGGCACTGTTGATCAACCCCACATCACCCAGGATTATCATCATTCCATAGGCACGAATAACCGTGTCTACTTGCAACGGCGTCAGAACAAGAATCATCAGAAAATTGCTCTGACGTCGATCTTCCGTTCGAGCCATTAAATAGCCTAACGGATATCCGATGAGTAATGACACGATGGTAACTTCAAGACTGATCCAATAGGTGCGCACCAATGCGTCTGTGAACAGTTCCTCGGTGAAGAAATGATTGTAATTGCCTAGGTTAAAATCTGTCACCGGGCGCAGCGAGGCTTGGTTTGGGCGGTTGAACGAAAGGAATAGCAGTGCGCCAACCGGAAACACAAAAAAAAATAGGAAGGTTACGAGCGGTGGTCCAATCAACCAAAAAGACCGTTGTCTGAACGGCCACTCACGGACAAGTTTCATAGGGCTCAAGTTAGGAGCAAATCCTCTGGCCGCATGCCATCAATGTCGCAGGATACAACAGTGAAGACCTATAACAGTCAGACTGACGACCCGTAAATGGCCGCCTTTGCCCTCAACGGTGGTCGGCGCCACCTGCGATCTAATTCCCGTACCTGACTCAAGGATGTATCCTATCATACATCCGCAGAGATTGCTTCCTTAATCTCCACACCGAAAGGCACCCCGCACATGCACGAACCAAGCAGCCCGAGCGGGGACCGTCCCGGCTCTCAACGCGCGAACAGGCCCTCGGCCGTCTCGCGCAGCACTTGCTTTTTTACTTCCTCTGAAATCGGCAGCGCGTAGAAAGCCTCTATGTTGCAGTGGATGTCCTTCACACCCGGGCCGGGCCAATCCGAGCCAAACATAGTTTGCTCGGCAACGCGCTCAATCCACGGGAAATAGTCCAGTAGCTTTTTCGGCGGAACGCCACAGATATCCAGATACACATTGGGCGAGCGCCGCAGCAGGAAAAAAGTCTCATCCATCCACAGCGGGCGACCGCCATGGGCGATAATCAGCTGCAAGTCGGGGAAATCCACAATCACGTCGTCCAGCGCCATTGGGTGGCCGTATTTGTTGCGCGCGCTGGAGAAAATGGAAGTGCCGGTGTGCACCATCAACGGCGCGCGATACTGGATGCATTTCTCGTAAACCGTTGTCAGGCCGCGCAAATCCGGGTCGTCAAGATATGCGTTGACGTGAAAATGCTGGTGCGGCGGGTGCAGCTTGATGCCGCGCAGCCCGAGGCCGGCCGGTGGCTCGCCCAGCAACCGGTCCATCTCCGCGGCCACGTCAGCCACACGGCGCGGGTCAATGCCCCCGAAAGGGAGCAGCCGCTGCGGATATGCGCTCGCAGTTCTGGCGGAGAAATCGTTGGCTTCTTCGGTGAAGCCGATAACATCTGGGCTGACGTAGTTGATGACGACAAGTTTCTCCACGCCGCAGGCATCCATGTAATCAATCAGGCGGGCCGGGTCACGATAAATGGCGCGCACCTGCTCGAAATCCTCACGGTCCGACATGAGCGCAGCCGGGCCAGGAAGCACCTGCTCCCACGGCATGATGTGCACGTGCGCGTCGATGACCCTATACGGGGGACGCGCCATCTCGCCGTTCAACTTCCCCGGTAAACTGGCGGTCGCTTCTCCGCGAAGGCCGCAAAACCTTCCTGCGCGTCATCTGTATTGAAGAGCATCTCAATCAGCTTGCGTTCCAACGCGAGACCGGCGCTGATTTCCGGGTTCGCACCGCGATGCACTGCCTGCTTGATGGCGCCGATAGCCACCGTGGCGCCCTCGGCCAGACGGCGCGCGAACGCTTCGGTTTCGCTCAACAGCTCTGCCGTGGGGAACAAGCGGTTGACGATGCCCAGCCGGAGCGCATCCTGCGGGCTAACGCGTTCGCCCGTGATCATCAGCTCGAGCGCCCGGCTGGTCCCAATCAAGCGCGATAGCCTCTGTGTGCCCCCCGCCCCGGGCAGCAGCCCGAGAGTGACCTCCGGCAGCCCGATTGTGTAATTGCCCTCCGCGGCGAAGCGCAGGTCGCAGGCCAGCGCAACTTCGAGCCCGCCGCCAAGCGCGTGCCCATTGATAGCGGCAACGAACACTTTCTGGCTCGCGGCCATTTTATCGAGCGTCTGGTGGGAAACGCGAATTAACTCCACGTTTGCGGCCACATCGTTGGCATGGAAGGCCTTGATATCAGCGCCGGCCGAAAAAAACTTCTCCGAGGCACTTTTCACCACGACTGCCTTGACCGTTTTGTCGCAGTCCGCTGCTTCAATGGCCGCATTCAGTTCGCGTATGAAGCTGATTTCAAAACTGTTCGCTGGAGGGCGATTAAGCGTGATGAAGCCCACCGCGGCCTCGGCATTGAAAGTTACCATGGATTCAGGCATCGGCATTCTCCTTTTCAGGGCTCCTGGCACAAACAGAGAAGTCCGCTTGCGCCTGGCCGTGCTACAATGCCGCATCGCGAGCACAAAGGGATGCGGCGGCGGGTTTTTATCATGTCGTGGCGAGAGTGTCAACCC
>CAJWGI010000199.1 GCA_913031335.1 uncultured Anaerolineales bacterium
ACTTTATGATCGCTTCAGTGTGTACGCTGCACTCAGTCTGGAAGCGTGCGGGTTCGCCCGGCGCGGGGAGGGTTGGCAACTGGCGCGCAATGGCGCAATTGGCCGCGCCGGGGGACTTCCGATTTCCACTTTCGGCGGCCTGAAAGCGCGCGGGAATCCCGGAGGCGCGACCGGCGTCTATCAGTTGGTGGAAGTAGCGCGGCAGCTCGCCAGCATGGCGGGCGAGAACCAGGTGGCCGGCGCGAAGTGGGGTCTGGCGCAGTGCCTGGGCAGCAGTGGAGGCACTGCGGTTACGCACATCCTGCAAGGAGTTGAGAGCAGTTAGGCGCGAATCGGAGAGTTTTTGATAGCTCTCGCGCGCTAGACTCGCCGGAGTTCACGATATGGAGAACGCATAGTCATGGAGATTACGCGGCACTGGAGATTGCAGAAACAGCGATATGGCCTGGTGGGCGAGCAGTGCCATCACTGCGGAGTGAAGCTTTTCCCCCCCCGCGATGTTTGCCCGGAATGCGCGCAAGAGGCGCAGGAGTTGTACCGCTTTTCCGGGAAGGGCGAGGTGTTTTCGTATTCTACCGTTTTCGATGCCCCGGCCGGATACGAGGGTATTTCTCCATACACTGTGGCACTGGTGAAGCTGGAAGAAGGCCCGCTGGTTACCGCGCAATTGACTGATGTGGATAACGACGGCGTCGAAATCGGAATGGCGGTGGAGATGGTCACGCGCAAACTGCGGGAGGATGGGGACAAAGGCATGCTTGTGTACGGCTACAAATTCCGCCCATTCCTCAGGCAGGAGGCCGTTCTCCCCGCCTGAACCCGGCAGCAATGCGACAACACGTATTATTGGGCGCCGATCGTCCACGCGACCGGCGCTTTTTGATTCGAATTTACGATTCTTGCAAGTGGCTAGTTGGGGGAATACCCACCGCAGGCGCACATGCCACCACAGCACCCGCCGCCAGAACCGCTTCCCCGCACGGGAGCGGCGCTTTCTTTGCCAGAAGCACTACCGCTGAAAAACGTCGAGAGCGCACGCATGACCTGCTGCCCGCTGCAATGCGGGCAGGGGATGGGGTCATCCGCATTGGCCATCGAGCGCAGCTTATCGAAACGGGTGCGGCAATCTGAGCAGAAGTATTCGTACAATGGCATGCGATCATTATAGCACGGGAAAGCAAAAACGTTCGGGTACCTTAAAATTAGAACAAATGTCTTGACACGCGGACTGCAATCGGATAGAATTTGGTCAGGTTGTTACGGCGGATAACTGAAAACAAACCAAAACCTTGCATCCGCCGGAAAGGAGATAAATATGTATAACCGAGTGATATTGGCCGGAAACTTGGGGCGTGACCCTGAATTGCGCTACACCCCCAGCGGGCAGGCGGTGGCAAACCTGAGTGTGGCCACCAACGAGAAGTGGAAGGACAAGGAAGGAAACAATCAGGAGCGTACCGTCTGGTGGCGGGTGGCCGTCTGGGGTAAACAGGCTGAGACGTGCAATCAGTACCTCAGCAAGGGACGCCAGGTGCTGGTGGAGGGCCGCATGAACTCTGACGACAGAGGCAACCCGCGCACCTTTCAGCGCAAAGATGGCAGCTGGGGCGCGACCTTCGAGGTGACCGCGCAGGCGGTTCGCTTCCTTGGCGGCCGGGGCGCAGGTGGATCTCAGGCCGGCGGCGCGGATGAATATGATGGCCCGCCCCCTGCTACTGAGGAAGATATCCCCTTCTAGCCCAGTTGGATTCTCAACTGAATACGAGGCACTATGCCAACAGCCGCCGGAAGTGCACCGGCGGCTGTTTCGTATTTTTTTTTTCGATGGTGTAAAATCGGGTGGGGCATCAGAGAGAGATGGGCGTGAACACAGCCGCTGAAAAGCACACACTGGCCGCGCTGCAGTCAATCGGCGACCGGCTGCGCGCAACGCTGGCGGCGAAGAACGAGGCGCGGGATACGGCGCTGCGCCATTCGCGTACGCTCGTGCGCTATTGCGCTAACACCATTCGCGCCATTCACAGAGGGGAAATGGAACAGGCACAAGGATTGCTGACGCAGGCGGAGGAAACTACCTCTGCGCTGCGCGCGGCCGTGGCGGATGACCCCGACCTGTGCTTTGCCGGTTACACGCAGGACGGACTGAAGGAATTCGTGGAGGCCAACGTGCTTCTGGCGCTGGTCACCGGGGCGCCATTGCCCACCCCGGAGGCGCTGCAGGTGGAGGCGTCCACTTATCTGAGAGGGCTTGCCGAAGCTGCCACAGAGCTGCGCCGCACTATCCTCGATATCATCCGCGAGGACCACTCCGAGCAGGCCGAGCGTTTGCTGGAAGCCATGGACGAGATTTACAGCCTGCTGGTGACCATCGATTTTCCGGACGCCATCACCGGCGGCCTGCGGCGCAGTACCGACGTGGTGCGCGGGGTGCGCGAACGCACGCGCGGCGACCTCACCATGAGCTTGCGCCAGCAGCGCCTGCAGCAGGCGCTCCGGCGGGCTGAAACCGTGGGAAGCGAATGAGAAAGCAAGCCGTCATCGGGGCGGCGGAGGCGGGTGAATATGTTTTCTGCCGCCGGGCATGGTGGCTGCGGCGCGTGCAGGGTGCGATCCCGGCCAACGAAACCGAACTGCGGGCCGGCGCGCGGTTGCATTCCCGGCACGGGGGCCACGTGCGAATGGCGGCATGGCTGCATTATGGCGGCTACACGCTCGCGCTGCTCGCTATCCTGCTTGCCGGATTGTGGCTGCTTCCATATTTTCTTTGACATGGCTCGCCAAGTGGCGCGGGCCGCGCGCATGCGACCGGAGACGCTAATTGCTCAGATTTGCCATCATTCTGCTGTCTTGCGCGCTGCTGCTCATCTGGTTGGGGCGGCGCATCCGTCGGCGCGTGGGTTTGCCGGATGGCCGGGTGGTTTATGCGGACACCGTTGGCTGGCAGCGCGTGCGGCGGCCGCTTTTCTCGGAGCGGCTGCGCTTGAGCGGCAAGCCCGACTACCTTGTCCGCAAGGGACACTGCCACGTGCCTGTCGAAGTCAAATCCGGGGCGATGCCGACGGGCGGCGCCTATCGCTCGCATCAATTGCAATTGGCGGCGTACTGTTTGCTTGCGGAAGAGCGTTTTGGTGCGCGCCCAACGCACGGATTAATTAAATATGATGATGGAGTGCACACGGTGGAATATTCTCCTGAATTGGAACATGCGTTGATTGACACACTTGGCTGCATGCGCGCTGACCTTGCCGCCTCGGAAGTGGCGCGCTCGCACCGTGCTGAGGGGCGCTGTCGTGGTTGTGGCCTGCGCGCCGACTGCACCCACAGCCTGGCCTGAGACCGTCATCGATGACCACCTCCCCCGGCCGTTTTCTTATTTTCCATAACCCGCGGGTGTCTCGTTCAGCGGAACTGGCACGGCAGATTGAGCGCTATCTACAGCAACAACCGCGCGCGCGCGCGGAATGCGTTCTGGTCTCGGACGTGGATCAGAGCCCGCCCAAGGGTGCTGAGATGCTGCTGGCAGTGGGCGGAGATGGCACCATGCTGCGGGTGGGCAGAGTAGGAGCCCGGGTGGGCTGCC
>CAJWGI010000200.1 GCA_913031335.1 uncultured Anaerolineales bacterium
AGCGCGCGCCGCGGTCACGGGAGGCAGCAAGGAATTGCAACTGCCGCCGCGCGCTGCTCAGCGCCGCGATGTGCACCAGCGCGCAACCGGAAAGGTCGGCAGGCAGCCCGGCGGGGAAAAGCTCGGCCTCCGCGCCCCACTCGGCCGCATCCAGCGTGGCCACACCTGCGCCGTGATGTGTAATCTCAAAGCGGGGCAATCGCACGGGAGGAACCTGCGGTCCGAACCAGTGCAGCCGTGCGGCCGCCGGTTGCAATGGCTCCGGCATCGGCTGCGGGAGCGGCGCGAACATGGCCGCGCGCGCGCCGGCGCGTTGCGCTGCGGCCGCAGTGTACATGCCCGCGCCGCCAGCGGAGCGTTTGGAGCGGCCACCGAAATACAGCCGGTCGAGCGACGCCCCGCCGATCACCAGCACGTCGGCCGACAGCCGTTGCGCGCTTACGAATTCAGCGCCCACACTATGCGCAGCCCCTCCAGCGTCAACCACGGGGCCACAATCTGAATGACATCAGTCTCGCGCGCCACGGTCTCGGCCAGCCCGCCGGTGCCAATGACCTGCATCTCCAGCCCCAGTTCCGCGCCAAAGCGCGCCACCATGCCCTCCACCAGCCCGACGTAACCGTACAGCAGGCCGGATTGGATAGCGTGCGGCGTGTTGCGGCCGATAGCAGCCGGCGGGCGCGTCAGGTCAACGCGCGGCAATTTGGCCGCGCGCTGGAAAAGCGCGTCGGCGGCGATTTCGATTCCCGGAGCAATGGCCCCGCCGAGGTATTCGCCCTGCGCGGAAACAGCATCGAAGGTGGTGGCAGTGCCGAAATCGACGATGCAGGCCGGACAGCCGTAAAGCGCGCGCACCGCGACAGCATCCACCACCCGGTCCGCGCCCACATGGCGCGGGTCATCGTAACGGATGGGTACGCCGGTCTTCACGCCGGCATCCACCACCAACGCCTCGCGCTGCAGGTAATCCCGGCAGGCCCCCACGAAGACGCCGGTTAGCGGCGGCACCACCGAGGCAATGGCCACGGCGGCGATTTCATCTTTGGCCACACCTGCCTGCCGAAAAAAACCGAGCAGCTGCAGACCATATTCGTCCCCGGTACGCTCGCGCGCGGTGGCCATGCGCCAGCGCGAGCCAAGGCTATCGCCCGTGAAGACGCCCATGGCGATGTGTGTGTTTCCGATATCAATCGTCAAAAGCATAAGCGCTCCTTTGTCAGGCCTTTCCCAGCACCATGTTGTCAATCAGCGCGGCCGCCCCGATGCGCACGGCCATGCTGGCCAGCGCCTGCTCCGGCAGCTGCTGCAATTCCTGCAGCGTCTCGAGGTCGGCAACAGAGATGTACTCCGGCGCGGCCAGCGGCTCAGCCGCCACTATATCCTCCATCAGCGCGCGCAGCTCGTCCCCATCCCGCTGCCCCTTGGCAAAGGCCGCTCGCGCCGCGCTCAACGCCCGGAAGAGCACGGTAGCCGCCCGGCGCTGTTCTGTGTTCAAATAGGCATTACGCGAGGAAAGCGCCAGCCCGTCCGGCTCCCGTATCGTCGGGCACACCACCACCTCTACCGGCAAGCCGAGGTCAGCCACCAGACGGCGCACGACGTAGGCCTGCTGCGCATCCTTTTGCCCGAAATAGGCGCGCTCGGGGGTGAAAGCGATGAGCAATTTCGTCACCACCGTGGTGACTCCGCGCATGTGCCTGGGCCGGCGCGCGCCTTCCAGCCCGCGCGTGAGCTGCTCCACGGTGACGCAAGTCTGATATCCGCGCGGGTACACTTCGGCGTTGTCCGGCGTCCACACAAGGTCAACGCCCTCGGCTTCCAACGCCGCCAGATCACGCTCGATATCGCGCGGATAATCTTCGAGATCCTCGTCCGCGCCAAACTGGGTCGGGTTGACGAATATGCTCACGGCGACATGCTCATTCTGCTCCCGCGCGGCCTGCAACAGCGAGAGGTGGCCGCGATGCAAATAGCCCATTGTCGGAACCAGCCCGAGCGAGCCGATTATTCTCGCCCGCGCTCGGCGCAATTCAGGCAGGGTGCTGACTATTATCATGATTATTTTCGCCGCCCCGCGCCGCACGCACCAGTTTACAGAGCAGGTCGTTCACCGGCGCGGGCACGCCCTGCCGCGCAGCCTCACGCGCGATGGCGCAATTGATGGCCTCGATTTCGGTCGGCGCGCCGCGGCGCATGTCCTGCAACATGGAGGAATGGTTGCCCGCCGTCGACTCGGCCACCGCCCGCACTCGCTCGGCGGCCTCAGACGAAAGCTCGATCCCCAGCGCGGCAGCCACGCTCTCGGTCTCTCGCGCCGCCGCAAGCATCAGCTCGCTCGCGTCCGGACGCGCCAACAGCTCGCCGTTGGGGATGCCGAGCAGCGCGGTGAGCGCATTAATACCGGCGCTGACTGCCAGTTTGCCCCAGAGCAGCCCGTCCAGCGCGCCCGTCAAAAGAGTGGGAAAACCGGCGGTCTCGAAAAGCTCCGCCACTTGCTGCAGCCGCCCACGAGTACGCTCCCGCAGCGCCAGATGGGTATCACCGCCGCCACCATAACGGACGTGCCCCGGCGCGAGTAGCGCCGCACCCTGCGTGGTGACCCCCGCCACCGCACGCTCCGGGCCGACGCGCTCGGCCAGTTTCTGCAGGTTTCCCAGCCCGTTCTGCAGCGTGACGGCCAGCCCGTCCGGCGCGAGCACGGCCGCCGCCATGCGCGCGGCGCGCTCTGTCTGCCAGCTTTTCACCAGCAGCAGCACCGCCGCCGCCGGAGCGAATTGGCCCGCGTCAGAGCTGGCGGGCACGCGCGCCGTCTCCACCGCACCGTCCGCTTCAACGCAGATTCCACGTTTGTTGATGGCCGCAATGCCCTGCGGCCAGCTCCCCAGTAGGCATACCTGCGCGTGCGCTGCCAGCCGCGCCCCGAAGAGGCAGGCCAGCGCGCCGGTGCCGATGATCGCAACGCGCATTATCTCTCAGCCTCGCGCGCTAATCGCCGGGCGGCGCGTCGTCCAGCCCATCCAGCAGCGCCTGCCATTCATCGTCGCCTATGGAGAATGTGTGCTCCGACGCGGGAAACTCGCGCCCCCGCACCTCGGCATGATAGCGCTCAAAAGCGCGCAGCATCTCCCCGCGCAGATTAGCGTACTGCTTCACAAAACGCGGTGTAAAGCGGTCGAAAAGGCCGAGCAAATCGTGGCTTACCAGCACCTGCCCATCACAACCCGCTCCGGCACCGATTCCGATTGTAGGCACAGTCAGCCTCTCCGAGATGAGCGCTGCTACCCGCGCCGGCACCGATTCCAGCACAATGGCAAAGCACCCGGCCTGCTGCAGCGCGAGGGCATCATCCAGCAGCGCCCGCGCCGCGGCGGCACTACGCCCCTGCGCGCGGTATCCCCCCAGTTGATGCACCGATTGCGGCGTCAACCCGATGTGCCCCATCACGGGGATGCCAGCGCTCACAATCGCGCGCACGGTGGAGGCCAGTTCACCCCCGCCTTCGAGCTTCACGCTGTCC
Source organism: uncultured Anaerolineales bacterium (assembly GCA_913031335.1). Lineage (GTDB taxonomy): Bacteria > Chloroflexota > Anaerolineae > Anaerolineales > UBA11657 > CAJWGI01. The sequence goes on from CAJWGI010000200.1 coordinate 3,518, forward strand.
ATGCCCGCTTCGGCCAGAAAGCGCCCGGCGTTGCGCACCGCCTCGGCCACATCCGCCTGATA
>CAJWGI010000201.1 GCA_913031335.1 uncultured Anaerolineales bacterium
CGGTTGGTTTTTTGAAGCTGACGGCGGCTCGCCAGGCCGCATCCAGGTCAAGCAAGTTGTTGTAGGATAGTGGCTTTCCCTGGAGCAGTGTGCCGCCCAGCGGGCCCTGTTCCGGATTCCAGTTGTAAAGGCTCGCCTGTTGATGGGGGTTCTCGCCGTACCGCAGCGACTGCACAGCGTACGCCTGCAGACGAAGCGCCTGTTCCGGCGCAAGAAACGCAGCAATGGCGGTATCGTAATCCGCGGTGTGCGCAAAACCCTTCAGCGCCAGTTTCTTGCGAGTGTCCGGGCCCACTCCACTGTCGCGGAGCTCACCCAGCACGCCTTCATAATCCGCCGGGTCGCACAGCAAGGTGACTCGCTCGTGGTTCTTCGCAGCAGCCCTAATCAGCGCGACGCCTCCAATGTCTATGTTCTCAATCGCTGCCGCGAATGTCGCCTCGGGGACAGCAACCGTATCAGCAAATGGGTAGAGGTTCACAGCCACCAGATCAATCGGCTCCCATCCCAGCGCTTCCAGATCGTTGCGGTCAGCGTCACTGTCCCGCGCCAACAGCCCGGCATGGATTGCCGGGTGAAGCGTCTTGACACGTCCACCCAGAATCTCTGGCGAACCGGTGTAATCGGCCACGTCGGTCACCGAAAGACCAGCAGCCCGCAGCGCTTTCGCCGTTCCGCCAGACGCAAGCAAACGCCACCCAAGCTCAGAAAGCGCCTTTCCCAACCCTTTTAATCCCTCCTTATCCGATACAGACAACAACGCGTTCGGCATCAATCACTCTCCCTCAAATTGCGACCCTCTCATTCGCTACACCCCGGCCACAGAGATTTTTTATGGTGGCTACGAGCAGCCGATGCTCCACACTATGTACGCGCGCCTCGAGCGTTTTCAGGTCGTCATTCGGCATAATCGGCACGCGCTCGCTGAAAAGCACCGGGCCACTATCCACGCCTTCGTCCGGCACCAGATGAACCATCGCGCCAGTGTGGCAGATTTCGCCTTTCCGATACGCATCCAGAGCGCGCTCAATCGCGTTGACGCCGGGGAATTGACCCGGAAGCGCCGGGTGCAGGTTCACCACCCGATCCGGGAACCGGTCGAGAAAGGTGGATGTGAGAATGCGCATCCAACCGGCCAGAACCACCCAGTCGGGCCGAAAGTGCGATACTCCCTCGGCGAGCGTATGGTCATATTCTCGCCGCGGTTGCCCTTTTTGCAGCCGGCATACTCGCGTGGGCACTCCGGCCAATTCTGCCCGCTCTAGACCATACGCCCGGGCTCGATTGGAAAACACCGCTACAACGGTCGCCGCCAATTGACCGCTCGCATAGGCGTCTAGAATCGCCTGCAGATTTGACCCGTTTCCGGACACCAACACCACCAACCTCGGCACAGTCGCTCCGCCGGTCATGTCAGCTTGACGCGGCCCTCGCCCGAGACGAGTTCTCCAACAACCCAAATTTCCTCCGCCATAGATTGTTGCAAGCTGTTCAATGCAGAAGGGGAGACCACCGCCACCATACCGATGCCCATGTTGAAAACGCGGTACATTTCACCTTCCGTGATGCCGCCGCGCTGCTGAATAAGGGAGAACACCGCCGGCAGCGGCCACGTGCCCGTTCGCACGATCGCATCAAGGTCATCAGGCAGCGCCCGCGGCAGGTTCTCAAGCACGCCGCCGCCCGTGATATGTGCCAGCGCCTTTATGTTGCCGTCCCGCCTCCCGAGGCTTTCCCGCAGCAGCGGGTAATAACATCGGTGCGGAGCCAAAAGCATTTCGCCCAGCGATCGCTCGTGGCCTTCGGGCACACTTTCGAGGGAGACTTCCGTAAACAGCTTTCTAATTAGAGTGTATCCGTTGGTGTGTGGCCCAGATGAACGCAACCCCACCAGAAGGTCACCTTCAGCGATATCACTGCGCGGCAGCCGCTGCGCCCTCTCCACTACGCCCACCACGGCGCCAACGAGGTCAAAGGCGTCCGCCGCGTACATATCCGGCATCTCGGCGGTTTCGCCACCCAATAGTGCACAGCCGCAGTTCCGGCACGCAGCAGCGACACCTTTCACCACGGCGGCAGCCTTTTTGGGGGAAAGTTTCGCGCTGGCAATATAATCAAGGAAAAAGAGCGGCGACGCACCCTGAGCGAGAATATCATTGACGCAGTGGTTGACAAGGTCGTGGCCGATCCCCGCATACTTGCCGGCACGTTCCGCGAGCAAGACCTTAGTGCCAACGCCGTCAACCGAGGCCGCGAGAACCGGGGAACTCATCGCGCGCAATGCCGTCGCGTCATACAGCCCCCCGAAAGCGCCAACGCTCCCTAGCACTTCCGCTCCATGCGTCGTCGTTAACGCAGCCTGCGCCAGGGCCACAGTTTCGTTGCCGGCGTCAATGTCCACCCCAGATGCAGCGTATGCACCTCCACTGCTGCTCATAGTGAGGACTCCTTCGGCAACAATGGAACTGTCGCTTTACGCATCGGCCTTCTCACGTATGCCGATATCCGCTCGACATTGCACACCCTCAAAGCAAATTGCCCGCACTCCCTCATACGCTTTGGCGAGCGCATCCCGGTCCGTACTTCCCTGACCGGTGACGCCCAACACCCGCCCGCCCGCAGTAACCACACGGCCGTCCTTGCCGATATCCGTCCCGGCATGAAAAGCGACAACATCGGTCGGCACATCTTCCAGCCCGTGAATCACCCGGCCCTTCTGATACTCTCCGGGGTACCCTTCCGACGCAAGCACCACGCAAGCCGCGGCGCCATCTCGCCAGCGCACATCATTGTCCGCCAACCGCCCTTGCGTGCATGCCATACATATCTCGAGCAGATCAGATTGCAGCAAAGGAATTAGCGCCTGAGTCTCAGGGTCGCCAAAGCGGCAGTTAAATTCGAGCACATGCGGTCCATCGGCAGCGAGAATAATCCCGGCGTAGAGCACACCGACAAACGGCGCGCCCTCATCGCGCAGCCCATCCACAGCGCGCTGCAACACATCTGCTCCCAATTCCCGTACCTGTTCCGCTGTACAAATCTGCGCCGGCGCGTAAGCGCCCATCCCGCCCGTGTTGGGCCCCCGGTCGCCATCCAACAGCCGCTTGTGGTCCTGTGCCGGCGGCATAACGCTCACGCTCTCACCGTCGGTAAAAGCCAGCAATGAGACCTCCTCCCCCTCCAATCGCTCCTCAATCAAGATCTCATTTCCGGCAGCCCCGAACTTTCGCTCCACAATCACATCGCGCAGTGCAGCCTCAGCCTGCTTTGCATCCTCCGGAAGCAGCACGCCCTTCCCCGCCGCCAGGCCGGACGCCTTGATAACCACTTCATAATCGGTGTCCTGTAGATGCGCCAAAGCAGGCTCAAATTCTGAAAAGACCGCAAAGCGCCCAGTCGGTATGCCGTGCCGCAGCATGAATGCTTTCGCGTATGCCTTCGAAGCCTCAATACGCGCCGCTTTCTCGCCAGGGCCAAACACCACGACACCTTCCGCTTGTAGCACATTGGTCAGACCGGCAGCCAGCGGCGCCTCCGGGCCGATGATCGCCAGC
>CAJWGI010000202.1 GCA_913031335.1 uncultured Anaerolineales bacterium
GCGGTCATAGGGTTCCGAACACTGGTCGAAAGCCATGATGATGTCCGCGCCCAACTGGTGTTGGATTTCCATCGCGTGCTCTGGCGTGAAGCGATGCGTGGAACCATCCACATGAGAGCGAAAGGTGACGCCATCATCATCAATGCAATTGCTCTCCCCGAGCGAAAACACCTGAAAGCCGCCCGAGTCGGTCAAGATTGGCCCAGACCAGTTCATGAAAGCGTGCAACCCGCCCATATCGCGCACCACTTTGTGCCCCGGTCGAAGGTAAAGGTGATAAGTGTTGGCCAGCAGCAGCGCTGCACCCACCTCCTGTAGCTGCGCCGGAGTGACGGCCTTGACGGCCGCCTGCGTGCCCACCGGCGCAAACAGGGGCGTGTCAAGTGCGCCGTGCGGCGTACGCAGCACCCCCGCCCGCGCCCGCCCCTCGGCGGCCAAGATCTCGAACTCGAACATGCCGGCAGCGATTATACCTGATGGGCTCGCTGCGCCGCAGCGCCCCTTTTATTCTTGTCCGCGCGCATGAGCGATGATACAATCGAGCCAGCAATCTGCACCGACCCTAAGACCCGAACGGAGACCAAGATGCCACGCGGATGCCACGGAAAAATCCTGCACGTTAACCTGACTGACGGCGAAATCTCCAGCGAGCAGCCCGGTGAGGCGTTTTACCGGAAATACCTGGGCGGCTCTGCCATGGGTTTGTACTACATTCTCAAAGGCATGCCCGCCGGCGCAGACCCGCTAGGACCTGAGAACATCCTCACGCTGATGCTTTCGGTATTGACCGGCGCTCCCATCTCCGGACAGAGCCGCCTGACCGCGAACGCCAGCTCACCGCTAGTGGACGGAATCGGAGATTCGCAGTGCGGCGGGTTTTTCCCGGCCGAGCTTAAGTTCGCCGGATTCGACGGCATTGTTGTGCGCGGCCAATCGCCACAGCCGGTCTATTTGTGGATTAAGGACGGGGAAGCCGAACTGCGCGACGCTGCCCACCTGTGGGGCAAGACCACCGGTACGGTCGATGAAATCCTGAAGAATGAGCTAGGCGACAAGAAGATTGAAATAATGCAGTGCGGCCCCGCGGGCGAGAAACTAGTGCGAGTGGCGGCCATCATAAACATGGCCAACCGCGCCGCGGGGCGCACCGGATTGGGCGCGGTGATGGGCGCAAAGCGGCTGAAAGCGGTGGTCGCGCGCGGAAGCTCGAAGCGGCTGCCAGTGGCCGACCAGAAAGGCCTGAACTCATTAGCTCGGGCCGGGGCGGCGGCCGTCGACGAGAACGCAGGCATGGTCGAGATGCGCTCATTGGGCACCGCCGGCGTAACGGCCTATCAAAACGCCGTCGGTGGCCTGCCGACAAACAACTTTAATGCCGGTCAATTCAAAGAAGGTGACTCAATCAGCGGCGAGACCATGACCGACACCATTCTCACCGGCAACGACACCTGCTATGCCTGCACAGTGCAGTGCAAGCGAGCGGTGGAAACCGAATTCGAGGGTGAGGCAGTGCACGAAAGGTACGGCGGCCCGGAATACGAAACTCTGGCAACATTTGGGTCGTATTGCGGCGTGAGCGACCTGAACGCGGTGGCGCTGGCGAACCAACTGTGCAACGAATACGGCCTGGACACAATCGGCGCGGGCGCCACGGTGGCATGGGCCATGGAGTGTTTCGAGCACGGGCTCATCAGCACGGAAGAGGTCGGTTTCCCCATCCCGATGGGAGACGCGCGCGCCATGGTGCGGCTGACCAAGATGCTCACCAATCGCGAGGGATTCGGAGATGTGCTCGCAGAGGGCTCCCGCGCGGCCGCCGACCGCATCGGAAAGGGGTATGAGTTTCTTATTACGGTCAAGGGCGCGGAGGCCCCGGCGCACATGCCACAGGTCAAACGATCGCTCGGGTTGATATACGCCGTCAACCCGTTCGGGGCCGACCACCAGTCATCCGAACACGACCCGGCCGTGGAGAGCGATTACCGTAGCTATGCGCAGCGTTTGCAGAGCATCGGCATCAACCAATCAACACCAGAGCATTCGCTTGAACGCGACAAGGTGCGCTACGCGCTGACCACGCAACATCTGTACTCGTTTCTCGATAGCGCCAACCTGTGTCAGTTCGTCTGGGGTTCCGCCTGGCAGCTCTTCGGCCCGGAGGACACAGTGCGGCTGGTGCGTACCGTGACCGGTTGGGAGGATTTCAGTATTGCCGAAATGCTGCAGGTGGGCGAACGGCGCCTTAACATGCTGCGCGCCTTCAATGCCCGCGAGGGCGTCAACCGCGCCGCCGACCGCTTGCCCGGCAAATTCTACAAAGCGCTGCAGGGCGAAGGTCCCAGCGCAGGCATGACGCTGGACATCGAGGAAATCTTGCAGGCGCAGGATTGGTACTATGAAATGAGCGGTTGGGATACGGGAAGCGGCAACCCCACGCCGGAAACACTTGCCCGCCTCGGGTTGGAATGGATACCAGCGTGAGCGCAGCCACGGCTGCGCCCACCGCCGGAACGGCACCGGGCGCGCAAGCCCGCATGTTGTGACCGCACAGCTCTACGCGGCCCGGGACTTCAACTTCCGCAAGACCTGCCCGGAAATCCCCAACACCACATACCTCACCCACAAGTTGCACGCCTATCCGGCCAAGTTCATCCCGCACATTCCGCGCTGGTTCCTGCGGGAATACGGCCACGCGGGCGGCACCATGCTCGATCCTTTCTGCGGCTCGGGCACCGCGCTGGTGGAGGCCAACCTGCTCGGAATGCACGCGCTCGGGGTGGATATCAACCCACTCACGCGGCTACTGCTGCGCGCGAAAACCGAATTAGTAGAACACCCAGACGATTTCGCCCGCCGATGCCTGCAGGCGGCCGAACGTGCGCGAGAGCACGCGCCCGATTACACCCCCGAGATTCCCAGCTACGAGACCTGGTTTCTGCCGCAGGCACGCGAAGAACTCGCGCGCATCTTCGGATACCTGCTCGCCAACCCGGACGACCTGCCCGAGCCGGTGCGCGATTTTATGCTGGTGTGCGCCTCGGCCACCGTACGAAAAGTGTGCAACGCCGACCCCCGGATAAGCAAGCCGTTCATCTCCCGGCAGATGCGCGCGCGCCTGAAAGCGGGCACGGTCGAGCAGCGCGCGCTGCGCATCTTCGAGCGCACTACACGCACCTTTCTGGATCGTAAAATAAAATACATGCGCATGCTCAGCAATCTCGCCGGGGCATGGGGATACCAGCCCAAAAGCCGATTGGTCGCTGGATCGGATGCGCGTACACTGACAGGTATCGGCGACCACTGCGTTAATGCCATCGTGACCTCCCCCCCATACGCCAACGCGCAGGAGTATTTCCGTTCGATAAAACTGGAACTTTACTGGCTAAACCTGATACCCGATGGCAGCCTTGCCACTCTCAATCGCGCTCTGGTGGGCACCGAACGAGTGCCGGCTGCGGAGTGCCAGCAGCCGCCATCATTTGGGCTGCCCGCCCTCGACCACGCCCTCGGCAAGATATTCCTGCTCGACCGCAAACGCGCACACATCGTGCTG
>CAJWGI010000203.1 GCA_913031335.1 uncultured Anaerolineales bacterium
CTCGCGATACCGAGCTGGCCGCAAACTTCACTCACACTACGTTCTATGATGGGCAGGGCATGATGGTGCGCAAGGCGTCCGGATTTACAGAGCTTGAAGAACTGGACGGTGGCTCCGTTTGTGTGACAACTGGAACCACGACTGAGCTCAATCTTGCCGATCAGTTCGCCTCGCGTGGCCTGGAATACGAACCAATCCTGTTCGAGGAGGCCGACGACACCTGGGGCGCCTACGAGGAAGGTCGTTGCGACGCGGTGACCACCGACAAATCCGGTCTGGCCGCCCGCCGCACACTGCTAGCGGTTCCGGACGACCATTATGTCATGGCGGTGACGATGTCCAAAGAGCCGCTTGGTCCGGTGGTGCGCCACGGTGATGACCAGTGGTTCGACGTCGTGGACTGGGTGGTGTACGCGCTGATCTTCGCAGAAGAGCAGGGCATCACTTCCGGAAACATCGACACGTTCAAGGGTTCCGGGAACCCCAACATCGCCAAGATGCTGGGCGAAGAAGGTGAGATGGGCGCCAAACTGGGCCTGTCCAACGACTGGGCTTACAATGCCATTAAGTTGGTTGGCAACTATGGCGAAATCTACGACCGTCATCTGGGCCCGGACACACCCGTCTTCATCCCGCGTGGCATGAACGAGCTCTACGCGAATGGCGGATTGATGTACTCGCCGCCTATCCGCTAAGAGTTTGATGGCACGGTTCGTCAGGGGAGCTTAACTTTCCTGGCTTCCGAAGTGGGTAAATATGGGCTGGCCGGGGACAGGCGCTGTGCGCCCCCCGGTCAGCCTTGTATCTGACGCAAGGCCAGACAACACTTCTTGCTGAATCCTCCGTTTTCTTCGCAGGCGACTCCTTTCTGGCGCGATGAGCGCGTACGTCAGGTGTTCGCGCAAATCGTCACTGTACTCATATTCTTGCTCATGGCGGGCTGGTTGGTCAGCAACATGCTGCAGGCGCTTGAGCGTCTTGGTCTGATGCCCTCGCTCTCATTCATGGACTTGACTTCTCAATTCGATATCGGTCAGCCCAAAGGCATGCACGGCCGCGACGACCCGTATTGGAACGCTTTCCGCACGGGCCTTTACAACACGGCTCGGGTGAGCCTCTTCGGCATTGTCCTGGCGACCATCTGGGGCACCGCACTCGGTATCGCCGGCCTCTCCTCCAACCTGTTGGTGGCCCGGATATCACGCTATTACATAGACCTGCTGCGTGGAATCCCGCTTCTAATTCTGATGATCTTTGTGCACAAGGGTATTTTCATCAAGTTCCCGGGTATCAATGATGCCATTATGCTGGGGGATTCGACTTTCATCACTAACCGCGGTATTTACTTTGTGGGGGGAACTCCCACGGAGAGCACGGATGATTATCTCCGCATTCTGTTGATCGCCGTACTGGCAGCCGCGTTGCTGGCCGCGCTGCTTGTTCGGCGTGGAAAACAGACCGGGCGCCTGCCGATGACGACGCTGTGGACGCTGGTCGTCTTTTTTGCAATTTCGGCGGTCGGCTGGCTGCTGTTGTCAAACCAGTCAAACCCGCCCTGGCTGCCCGATTTACCTTACGTAAAAGGGTTGAACATCAAGGGAGGCATTCGCCTCACCCCGGAATTTTCGGCTGTGCTCTTCAGCTTGGTGATTTACACGGCCAGTTTCGTCGCCGAGACGGTGCGGGCCGGCATCATGTCGGTTTCCAAAGGGCAGCGTGAGGCGGCGCGCTCGCTGGGCTTGAGCGGGCTGGACACGCTGCGGCTGGTGATCATGCCCCAGGCCATGCGCGTGATCGTGCCTCCGCTGACCAGCATCTGGCTCAGCCTGACCAAGAACTCCTCACTTGCGCTCGCGGTTGGGTACCCGGACCTGGTGGCAGTGGCGGGCACAATTCAGATGCAGAGCGGCCGCGCGGTGGAGGTGTGGACCGGACTGGTGATGGTCACATATGTCTCTCTCAGTCTGCTCACATCGCTCTTCGGCAACTGGTACAACCGCAAAATGGCCATAGTGGAGCGCTGACGATGGCAGTGATGGCCGGGGAACATGAAAGACGCGAGGTGCTTCCGCCGCCGGTGGAGCGCTACACCGTGCTGGGTTGGTTGTACAAAAACCTGTTCAGCAGCTGGTACAACATCCTGCTGACCGGGTTGTCGCTCGGGATAATCTATATCGTGTTGAAACCGACGCTTGTGTGGGCCTTCACCAAGGCGCGCTGGGTTTCGGTGGCGTTGAACATGGCCAACCTTTTCGTGGGGGTCTATCCGCGCGAAGAGCTTTGGCGCGTCTGGTGGGCCGTGTATGTGCTCGTGGCGCTCATCGGATTGAGTTGGGGAGCACATTTCCGAAATCACGGGCGCGGAGTGGTTTTCTTCTCTGCGCTGGCGTTGCTGGGCGCTCTTCCGATAGAGCTTAGTGTCATGGACATGCAGCGCGAATCGCTCTTGTATCTTCCGCTTCCCGCTGAGTTCCTTCCGGTCGGGCTGGTCGGGGCCATTGCAATCGCAGTCGGGCGTTTTGGGGCGCAGCATGTGCGCGCACTGGTGAACTACGGTTGGATTCTGTATGTTCCAGTGGTACTGTTGTTAATCCGCGGCATCAGCCCCGAACATGCGCTGCTTCCGCTGGTGCGCACCAGTGAATGGGGCGGCTTAATGCTGAACATCATCGTCTCTTCCACCGCCCTTGTTCTGGGCCTTCCTATCGGAATCGCGCTGGCGCTGGGGCGGCGTTCGCAGCTGCCCGTGATGCGCACGCTCTGCATCACATTCATAGAATGGATTCGGGGCGCTCCGTTAATCATGTGGCTGTTTACGGCGCAGGTCATGCTGCCGCTGTTTTTGCCGCCCGAGATTCGCGTTGACAAACTTATCCGCGCACAGGTTGCGGTGACAATGTTTGCAGCGGCTTACAGCGCGGAAATCGTGCGGGGCGGGCTTCAGGCAATACCGGCCGGCCAATACGAGGCGGCCGATGCCCTGGCGCTGACGAAAGCGCAGAGCGTGCGGCACATTGTCCTGCCGCAGGCGCTGCGCACCGTTATCCCGGTGTTCACCAACGAGGCTATCGGCCTTTCCAAGGATACTAGCCTGCTTAAGATCGTCGGGATGCATGAGATGCTCTCGATGGCCACTCTGGTGATGTCGAACCCGGACTTCCTGGGCACTCAGCGTGAGTTGTTATTCTTTGCCGGCGTCATTTTCTGGATTGTGACTTATGCTATTTCGTACTCGGGCCGGCGGGTGGAGCGGGCGCAGGGGCTGGGAAGAAGATAAACGTGAGAATCTGGAGGCAGAACAATGAGTGAACAGCAGCTGGTCGAAAGCAATGGCGATGAACCCATAATCATTGCCCGCGACGTGCACAAATGGTTTGGTCAATTCCACGCGTTGCGCGGAATTGACATGGAGGTGCAGAAGGGCGAGAAAATCGTGATATTTGGGCCGTCGGGCTCGGGAAAATCGACGTTCATCCGCACTATTAATCGGCTCGAGGAACACCAGCGTGGGCAGATAATTGTAGATGGCATCGA
>CAJWGI010000204.1 GCA_913031335.1 uncultured Anaerolineales bacterium
TTGTATACTCCGCCGGGATCACCCCTGTGCAGCGCCACATCAATGCCGGAACAGTGGTCTTCCACGTAGAGCCAATCGCGCACCTGCATGCCGTCGCCGTAGAGCGGCAACGGCTGCTCATCGATGGCGTTGGTGATGAATAGCGAGGCGATTTTTTCGGGATACTGGTAGGAGCCGAAGGTGTTGCTGCCGCGCGTCACCACGGTGTTCAGCCCGTAGGTTTCATGATAGGCCCGCAGCAACAGTTCCGCGCCGGCTTTGCTGGCGGCGTAAGGGCTGTTCGGTTCCAGCGAGTCGCCCTCTCTGAAACAACCCTCCGCGATGCTCCCGTACACCTCGTCAGTGCTGACCTGATGCAGGCGCTCAATACCGTTGTCGCGGGCGGCATCCAGCAGCACGTAGGTGCCCACCACATCGGTCTGGATGAAGGCGTCGGGGGCAAGGATTGAGCGGTCCACGTGGCTCTCGGCGGCGAAGTTGATGATGGTATCGATGCCGTGGTCACTGATAACTTGCTCGACCGCCTCGCGGTCCGCGATGTCGCCGCGCACAAAGGCATGGCGCGGGTCATCTGCCGCATGACGCAGGTTATCCAGGTTCCCGGCATAGGTCAGTTTGTCGAAGACCACCAGTTTGTAACCCGGGTATTCTCGCAGCATGTAGCGCACGAAGTTGGAGCCGATGAAGCCCGCGCCGCCGGTAATGAGAAGGTTTTTCACGGCAACCAGAAATTGCTGTAATCGCCAAGGTTCATTTTCAACGCCTTTGGCTTGCGCACAGTGCGCCCGACGATTGCGTTGCGCCCAATCATGCTGTCCACGATGCGGGTGGGCACGCCGGAAATCTGCGAGCCTTCCAGCACTATGGAGTGTTCGATCTCGCAGTTTGTCAGCGTGCAGTCGTGATAAATGGATGTATACGGGCCAACGTAGGCGTTCTCGATGACCGTGTTCTCGCCGATGATGCTCGGGCCACGCACGGTGCTGTTGCGGATGCGCGCGCCCGGCTGCAAAGTCACGTGCCGCCCGACCTCCGAGTCGGCTGCCACCTCGGCGTTCGCGGCCACCTCCGGCGCTATCTCGTCCAGCACGTGCTCGTTCGCGCTGAGCATGTCCAGCGGCTTTCCGGTGTCAATCCACCAACCGGTGTGCACGTAAGCGTGCACTCCATAGCCCTGTGTCAACAGCCACTGGATTGCGTCGGTAATCTCCAGTTCCCCTCGCTGCGAGGGTTCAATGGCCTGCACGGCCGCGAACACACTGGCATCGAACATGTAAATCCCCACCAGCGCCAAGTCTGAAGGCGGGCGCGCGGGTTTCTCAATCAGCCGCTTGATGGAGCCGTCGCCGTTCAGCTCCGCCACGCCAAAATGCTGCGGGTCGGGCACGCGCGTGAGCACAATCTGGCTGTTCCAATCGGAATGGGCGAATTGCTCGATGAGCGCGCTGATGCCGCCTTGAATCACGTTATCACCCAGAAACATAACGAAGCGATCATCGCCGAGGAAATCTTGCGAGATCTTGACCGCATGCGCCAATCCGGCTGGGCGCTCCTGCGGGATAAACGTGGCCCGCACCCCCCACCGGCTGCCGTCACCAACTGCGGCACGGATTTCTGCATCGGTGTCGCCGGTCACCACGCCGATTTCAGAGATACCGGCGTCATGGATGGCGCGAATCACGCGGAAAAGCACCGGCTCGTTCGCTACCGGAATCAGTTGTTTGGCGCGAGTATAGGTAAGTGGATAGAGGCGGGTGCCTTTGCCTCCGGAGAGGATCAGGCCTTTCATCAGTACGCGGAAATGCTGGCGTCCACAGGCGCATTGTTGAGCACTGCGCCAATCACGCGAGCGCGCACTCGTTCGAGCAGTTCCCGCGCCCGTTCGGCGTGATCGCGGCGCGTCTGCCCGGCGTTGAGCACTAGTAGCACACCATCCATATGCGCAGCCAGCAACGCCGCATCAGTGACGGCCAACACCGGCGGCGCATCGAAGAGCACGAATTCAGCCTCGCCCCTCAGTCGAGAGATGAGCGCTTCCATCTGTCGAGAGCCTAGCAAGTCGGCCGGATTGTCCGCACGCGGGCCGGCTGCCAGCACAGACAGGTTCTCCACGCCCACATCGGCCGTCTGCAACTCATCGCCGGAGGCCAGCGCCCCGCTGAGGCCGCCGTCATTGCATATGCCCCAGATTTCGTGCTGCCGCGGATGGCGCAGGTCGCAATCCACGAGAAGTGTGCGGCGACCGCTTTGCGCCATTGTCACCGCCAGGTTGGCAACCACAGCCGCCTTGCTCCCGGCGTCGGATTCAGGCGCGGGCATGGTTACCAGCAGCGCGCGCAGCCGATCATCCAAATCGTTGAAGATAAGGTTGGTGCGCAGCGCGCGATATGCTTCGGCAGCGGCTGTGCCGGCGGCGGAAAGGGTAATAAGTTTTTCAGTCATAAGTCACTTCCTGCGAAGGCTAGCCTCGCCATCATGGGCCGGTATCGCTCCAAGCACCGACATCCCCAGAAAACGCTCCACATCTTTGCGCGTGCGCACGATGCCCGCATCCACATATTCCAGCACCAGAGCCACGGCTGCGCCAATCAGCAATCCGAGTACGGCGCCGGCCGCGCTGTTGATTCCCTTGCGCGGATGGTCCAGCACATAGCGCGGGTCATCCAGAATGATAGCGGTCACGCGGTCCTCGCGCCGTTGCTTCTGGTTTTCATCGTTGCGCCACTGCAGCAACAACTGCGCCCAGTGCCGCGCTATGTCGTTCGCGAGGTCGCCGTTCTCATTCTCGACCTCGATGCGAATCAGAAAACGCTGCGCTTCGGCGGCGATGCGCACATCCCCGCGCAGTGTTTCCGGAAGAGTGTCCAGCTGCAGCGCGTCAATAACCTTGGCAGCACTTGTTTCTGTATCCAGGAACGCCACATAAGAATCCAGCAGCAGCTTCGCGCTCTGAGTCAGGCCGAAATCGGTGCGCGCCGGCTGCACCAGCACGTCCACGGTGGATTGGTACACCGGCGTCTGCACCACGCTGAAAAGGAGCGCGCTGCCGGCAGTGAGCAGCGCGGAAAGCGCCAGAATCCACCCGCGCCGCCAGAAAACACGAAAATACTCGATGATCACCATAGGGATGAGCGCCCCAGCGAACTACGCATGCGCCCTGCCCGCCTCGCAGGAATTCCGCATTATCCGCCAGTCAGCACCGGATTTTACCATAGCGGCGTGTTCAACCTCACCAGCGCGGAATCTCACCGATGACGCGCAGGCCCAATCGTTCCGCCTCTGCACGGCTGCGCAGGAACGGGTCGAAATAATGCGCCGCGAAAACCAACAATACGCCCACCACCAGTCCGGATGCAATGCGCAGCAACAGGTCGATGCGGGCACGCAGTCCCGGCGGCGCGAGCGTGACGACGGGTTCATCCAGCGCCACCACAGTCGCATTGCGCCCTCCGAGTTGCGGAAAAACAGCCGCGTTCTGTTGCTGCATCACAGCGGTGGCGGCCTGCGCAAGCACGCGCACATGCTCCGGAG
>CAJWGI010000205.1 GCA_913031335.1 uncultured Anaerolineales bacterium
GGGCCTGGCTGATGTCTGCATACACTGCGCTGGTCATGCTGCGCGACTGGCGCAAGGAGCGTGATATACAGCCCTATGTCATCGCTGCCACAATGATTACATTGTCTTTCTTCGTTAGTCTGAACGTTTTCGTCGAGAACCCTTTTGCCAAACTCTGGATAGACCGCTTCGGACAAATCAGCGCCACATTCTTTGCGCCAGCGAGAGCACAACCCTTCACCCCCTACGATGGGCAGGGATTGAATCCGCTCCTGCGTCACCCAGGCATGATCATCCCCCCGCCAATGCTCTATCTCGGCTTCGTCGGCTTTGTTGTCCCCTATAGCTTTGCCATCGGCGCGCTGGCAGTCGGGCGCAAAGATGATATCTGGATTCGTGTCACGCGCCGCTGGACGCTGATTGCCTGGCTCTTTCTCTCGCTCGGGCTGCTGCTTGGCGGGCGTTGGGCTTATGATGTGCTCGGCTGGGGCGGCTACTGGGGATGGGACCCAGTCGAAATCGCGGCCTTCATGCCCTGGCTGACCGCTACTGCTTTTCTGCATTCGGTCATGATTCAGGAAAAGCGCGGCATGTTCAAGCACTGGAACATGATTCTAATCATCCTCACCTATGCACTGGTCATTTTTGGCACCTTTCTCACCCGTTCGGGCGTGCTTTCCTCGGTGCATGCCTTTGCCCAGAGCGCTGTCGGCCCGCTCTTCTTCATCTTCATCGGCGTCACCTTCGCCATCTCGTTGACACTGCTCTTTCGTGGCTGGGAACGCCTGCGCAGCGAAAATATACTTACCAGTTGGCTTTCACGGGAGGGGCTTTTCCTACTCAACAACCTGCTCTTCATGGGGATTTTGCTGGCCTGTTTCTGGGGCGTGATTTATCCGCTCATCTCCGAATTAGCCACCGGACAAAAAGTGACCGTGGGGCCGCCATTCTATGAACGCACCACCGGCCCGCAATTCGCCGCGCTGCTGTTGCTGATGGGCGTGGCTCCGCTGGCTGCCTGGCGCGTGACCACCGTCAAGCGGCTGGGGCATACTATCTGGAAGCCGACTGCCGTTTCGCTGCTGCTGCCAGTGGGCATGCTGGCAGCCGGCGTGATAAACCCAGTAGCCCTGCTCAGCCTGTGGCTGGCAGCTCAGGTACTGTGCATTACCCTGTATGAATTTTTTCGCGGCGCAACCGTGCGCCGAAAATCCACCGGCGATAATTTCTTCAGCGCGCTCTGTAAGCTGGCTGCCCGCAACCGCCGTCGCTATGGTGGCTATGTGATCCATCTGGGTGTGATATTCATGGCAGTCGGCATCATCGGCATCGAGATGTTCCAGACCTCGACGCAGGGCACGCTGGCCTATGGCGAGCAGATGACGCTGGGCGATTACGTGCTGATCTACAATGAACTAGATGAATTTCCTGCCGAAGGCGATCGCATTGTAACGCGCGCAATGGTCAGTGTTTACAAAGATGGTAAATTTGTGACTGAACTGCACCCGCGCCGCGATTTCTATGTGGATGGCCAGCAGCCGATGACCATTCCGGGCGTGTACAGCACACTGGAAGGCGATTTCTATGTGCTACTCGTCGATTGGAAACCGATCGGTGCACAGGGCGCGACTTTCAAGATTTATTTGAATCCACTGGTCAACTGGCTCTGGCTGGGTGGGTTTGTATTCATTTTTGGCACACTGATAGCCGCCTGGCCGGTCAAGCGCAAGTCGCTCTCCCAGCAGCTGGGAGCGTTCGGGGTTTCATGACGTGGAGAGCGCCGTGAAAAGCTACACTGATTCGTCATGCGTCATTCGTCCGCTAACAATCATCGGGCTGGTATTGCTGCTCACCTTCTCCGTTTTCGGGGAAACCGCAGCGCAGGGCGATGAGCCGACCGAAGATGAAGTCAACACCATCGCCGAGCAGCTCTATTGCCCGGTGTGCGAAAACGTGCCCCTGGATGTGTGTGGCACGCAGGCTTGCGCCCAGTGGCGCGCCACTATCCGTAAGAAATTGGCCGCCGGATGGAACGAGAAACAAATCAAGCAGTATTTTTCCAATCAATATGGCGTACGCGTGCTGGCGCAGCCGCCGACGCAGGGGTTCAACGCGCTATTCTGGGCACTGCCGCCGGTCGCCTTTCTTGTTAGCGCATTTTTCGTGCTGCGCTTTATTCGCAATATCCGGCGCAAGCAGCAGCCCGCGGACGGGCAGCCAGCTGCCGAACAGGCAAACGCTGACGACTACGTAGCCCGCCTGGAGCGTGAGCTGGAGCAGTGGCGATAACTCAGTCAGCGCCTGAAGAATCGCCCGTCGGTCCGGCGGCAACACGCGCCCGGCAAAGACACTGGGGACAGCTCGCCGTCTGGGTATTATTTGCAGCGCTCATGATCCTGGTGGGCGTCAAGTTGTATCAGGTCACGCTTGGCCCGGTCTCCAGCGGCGGCGCTCCCGACTTCACCCTGACCACTTTCGAAGGGGAAAGCCACACGCTTTCAGATTATCAGGGACAGGTAGTCGTCATCAATTTCTGGGCTTCGTGGTGCGGCCCGTGCGAATTGGAAGCCGCCGATTTGGAACAAGCCTGGCGTGACTACAAAGAGCGCGGCGTGCTGTTCTTGGGCATTGACTACGTGGACACCGAAACCGAGGCACGGGCTTATCTGCAAAAACGGGGTGTGACCTACCCCAATGGCCCCGACCTGCGCACTGCGATTTCGCAGGCTTATCGCATCAAAGGCGTACCGGAAACCTATATCGTTGGCAAAGATGGCAGCGTAACTGAAACCATCATCGGCCCCACCGACTACGCCAGACTTACGGCTATTCTGGACAGACTCTTGAACGAGTAAACGAACTGTGGACTTAGCTTCTCTGATGTTGGCGCTGGCGCTTTTTCTGATTGTTGCAGCTTTTGTATTGCACCCTATCTTGCAGCCTGCCGCGCCTGAAGGCACCAACAATCCCGACACCAACTTTCTCCAGGCACGCCGCGCCAGCGTACTCAGCGCCCTAACTGACCTGGATTTTGACCACGCAACCGGGAAAATTGGCCACCGGGATTATGAATCAGAACGCAACCAACTCGTCGCCGACGGCGTTGCGGTTCTCAAACAACTTGATGCAGCCGATCTAACTGCGCCTGCCATTGTCAACGACCTGGACGCGCGCATCGAAGAAGCCGTCGCTCACATCCGCAAACCAGAATCAACTCCGGCTGTAGCGCATCAATTCTGCTCGCAATGCGGCGCAGTCACACAACTCAACGACCATTTCTGCGCCCAATGCGGGTTTGCGCTTGACCCTCGCTCGGAAAGCGCATGAGGGCGACCTTCCGCTCTCTCGGCTGGTTGCCGGCAGCCATACAGCTGGCCGGCTGCTCGTTTGCCGGAGATGTCACCCCGCCGCCAGGATATCAAACCGCAGCAGCAGAAATCACTGCCGTGGCTACGACTGCGGCCACTGTCACTCCCGCCCCGGCGAAGGACGACGCGCAACAACCACAGATCGGCCAAGTGTCTGGTACACTGCGCAATATCACTAGC
>CAJWGI010000206.1 GCA_913031335.1 uncultured Anaerolineales bacterium
GCTCACCCGGAACAAGCTAAGCGCGGAGCAGTGGGTGGAAATCATCACCACTGCCCATCGTCTGGGCATTCGCACCACGGCTACTATCATGTACGGGCATGTGGATGGGCCGCGTCATTGGGCGGAGCACATCGCGCTGCTGCGCGATATTCAGCGCGATACCGGCGGGTTCACCGAGTTCGTGCCGCTGGGCTTCGTGCATTACAACGCCCCCATTTTTCTGGATGGGCTCGCGCGGCCCGGCCCGAGCGTGGCGGAGAACCTACGCATGCACGCCGTGGCGCGCATTATGCTGCACGGCTTCATCCCGAACATCCAGGTCTCGTGGGTGAAATTGGGAGTACAGCTTTCGCAACGCTGCCTGCAGGCGGGAGCGAATGATTTCGGCGGCACGCTGATGGAGGAGACGATATCGCGTTCCGCTGGCGCCAATCACGGGCAGCACATGCGCCCGCGGGAATTCCGCCGCCTGATTCGGGATGTTGGGCGCGTGCCGGCACAGCGCAACACGCTCTACAAGCTGCTGCGTGTGCATGAAACCCGGCCTGCTCCCGCTGCTCATGGGGACGGCAATCCCGGCGCGTTCGAAAGCGCCTTCTCGCGCGTCAGACTGCGCACCTGATTTCCTCCACAGCCTCCGGATTTACCAGGCTGGTCATGTCGCCTGGGTCTTCGCCCAGAAAGGCGGCCCGGATTATGCGCCGCATCACCTTGGCGTTGCGCGTCTTCGGAAGGTCGGAGACGAACCTGATTTCACGCGGGCGCAGCGGCTTGCCCATTTCGGCCACCACCCGCGCCAGCAAATCGGCGCGGAGCTCGTCGCCCCGGTGGTGCCCGGGCGCCAGGACGCAGAAACACACCACGGCGCTGCCCTTTATTTTGTGCGGGACGCCGATGGCGGCGGCCTCGTTGACGGCCGGGTGACCGACGAGCACAGATTCCACTTCCGCGGGGCCGAGGCGCTTGCCCGCGACTTTGATGGTGTCGTCCGAGCGGCCGAGGATGTACCACAGCCCGTCCTCGTCCACGGCGGCCCAATCGCCGTGCACCCAAACGTTTTCCCAGCGGGACCAGTAGGTCTCCAGATAGCGCTGCTCATCGTGCCAGAAACCGCGCGTCATGCCAATCCACGGCGCGCGAATCACCAGCTCACCGACCTGATTGCGCACTGAGTGGCCGCGCTCATCGACGACATCCGCGGCGATGCCAGGGCAGGGCGCAGAAAAGGCTGTCGGCTTTAGCGGCAGCAGCGGGTTCCCCATCACAATGCCGCCGGATATTTCAGTGCCGCCCGAGTAATTAATTATCGGCCGCGCCCCCTTGCCCACAACCTCGAACAGCCACCGCCAGGGCGCCGGGTTCCACGGCTCACCGGTGGAGCCAAATACGCGGATGCACGCTAAATCATGTGCTCTTACTGGCGCTTCTCCGTGGGCAATCAGGGCACGCACCAGTGTGGGAGAGAGACCGAGCGCGCTTATGCGGTGGCGTTCGACCAGCGCCCAGAGGCGATCTGGCCCGGGGTAATCGGGCGCGCCGTCGTACATGCAGAAAGTGGCCCCCAGCAGCGTCGCGCCGAACACCATCCACGGGCCCATCATCCAGCCCATGTCGGTCATCCAGTAGAGCACCTCGCCCGGGTGGACATCGAGGCCGAAAGCAATGTCTTGAGCAGCCTTGACCGGGAATCCACAGTGAGTGTGTACCGCGCCTTTCGGCCGGCCGGTAGTGCCGGAGGTGTGGATGACCATGAGCACATCCTCGGCGGCGGTGGGCTCGAGTTCTGCCTGGTCGGGCTGCGCGGGCACCAGTTCGTGCCACCAGTGGTCGCGCCCGGCTTGCATGTCCACCTGGTTTCCGGCGCGCTGCAGCACGATTACATGTTCAATCGTGGGCACGTCTCGCAGCGCCCGGTCGGCGGTTGGTTTCAGCGGCACAGTCGCCCCACGGCGGAAGAAACCGTCAGCCGTGAAGAGGCCTTTCGCGTCCGCATCCGCAAGCCGCGAAGAGACCGCGCCCGCGCCGTAGCCCGAAAACAGCGGAAGCACCACGCCGCCGATTTTCGCGATGGCGAGCAGTGCGACTGCGATTTCGGGGGTCATGGGCATATAGATGCCCAGCGCATCCCCCCGGCCGAAACCGAGTTGGCGCAGCGCGTTGGCGCAGCGGTTGACCTCGCGGCCAAGCTCGCCATAGGTGAGCGTCCGTGTGTCCTCCTGCTCGCCCTCCCAGATTAACGCGGTGCGGTCACTGGTGCGCGCGTTCGCCGCCCATTTGTCCACGCAATTGTGGGCGATGTTCAGCCTTCCGCCCACGCACCAGTCCGGCCGTTGAATGCCGCCGGAGAGATCCACCACCTGCGAATAGGGATGCTGAAACTCAATATCAAGGTGCCGCAGCACGGCCTTCGTGAACCAGGCCACGTCTCCGGTCGAGCGTTCCATCAGATCGGCGAAGGACTCAATGCCGTGCGCATTCATGAAGCGCATCAGGTGGCTGCGCTCCACATATTCGGGTGTTGGCCGCCAGACGACTTCGCCGCCAAAGTCGAATCGGCCGGTCATGATTGCCTTTTGGCCTTTATTCTATTCAGTTGTGATGGGATTGAAAGCGCCGCGTGGGCAGCACGGATTCGCTCCAGCTGCATCAGTGCCTCTCTTGGCATCTGTGTGACGCGCTGCTCGGTCTGATCGACGTGCAGCAGCACGCATTCCAGCGTGGCGGCAGGGGATTCATTACCCCCAGTATACATATAGTGAAAGATGTGGATGCGTTTAGCGTCTACCCCCAACAGCACTGTACTGAAATTTATTTCAGCTGCCTCATGGGCCTCGCGGAGGTACGCGACATGCGATTCGACCGTGTACATTCCGCAGTTTTTCTTCTCCCGGTAGGCTTTACCGAGGCCCACTTCGTCGAGCAGCGCGTCAGTGGCACGGCTGAATGCGACGACATAATAGCCTTCATTCATGTGCCCCAGATAGTCAATCCAATCCGGACGCACCGTACACGAATATAATTGCAGCGGCGCTTTCTCTAAACCGGTCATCTCTTTTTGGAACGGCAATCCTCCAGGGCTGCCAGAATTTGGATCAGGCAGTCATCCCGCTCCTGTTCAAGTTCACGCATCGAACGGCCGGATGCCACTCGTCGGCAGCCCTCCACCAGCTGCTCCCGCAGTGCCGGGGTGAGCGCGGGCGCGTCCATGAACGACCAGGGCAGCTCTAAGGCGGACCCGAACTGGTCGAGGAAGTGCTCCATGCCGCCGTCGCCGCCGCCGAGATGGTATGTAAGGCAGGGGCCGAGCACAGCCCAGCGCAAACCCGGTCCGTGCACCATGGCGGCGTCAATCTCTTCCACAGTGGCCTCGCCGCGCGCTAGCAGGTGCAGCGCTTCGCGCCAGACGGCTTCCAGCAGCCGGTCGGCGAGGAAACCGGGTAGCTCTCTATCTAGCCGCAGCGGCCGCTTCTCCATTGCAGCGTAGAAATCGACCGTCCAGGCAGTCACCTCCGCGGCGGTC
>CAJWGI010000207.1 GCA_913031335.1 uncultured Anaerolineales bacterium
TCTCTGATGCGGAGGGCACCGTGGCCCGCGTGGCTTACGCCGGCATTCTGGAGACCGAAGAGGAAGAGGAAGAAGAGGCGCTGGAACTGGACGTCGAGGATGTGGAGGTGATTGAAAAGGGCAAGGTCGCTAAGGATGACGAAGACGCCGAGGACGCAGCGGCGCAGCCGGAAGAGGTGGACTAACTCCGGGCACTCAGGTGTTTAACCCGGTCCGTCTCAGTGCGACCGAACATGTGCAAAAACGACCGCCGGCATTGCGCCGGCGGTTTTCTTTTGTGGGAGCGGGGCTAACGCAGGTCGGCGGCGGTGAGCAGTGCTAGGGTCATGTGGGCGCTCGCGCCCCAAATGACGTGACCGGCGTATAGGCGGAAAAAGACGACCGGGCGTTCACTCTCGTCGCGCGGGTTTGAATAGGGCTTTTCGGTGTAGTTCTCGGGGTCAGCCAGCCACGCGAGCGGTACGGCGAAAACAGACTCTGTCTCGCGCGGGTTGACGCGAAACGAATATGGATGTGGAATGGCGCCCACCACCGGGGTGATGTGCCAGCCGGTGACGGTACTGTATGGCGGCAGGCATCCCAGCACGGTGACATCATCTGGATGCAGGCCGATTTTCTCCCCGGCCTCGCGCAGGGCTGTTTCGGCGCGGGTGCGGTCGGTCGCATCGACCGCACCGCCCGGGAACGCGACCTGACCTTTGTGCTCGGCCACCGTCTCTGTGCGGCGGATCAGGAGCAGCTGCCATGCGTCCTTTTCCTCATAAAGGGCCAGCAGCACGGCCGCCGGTCGCTCCGCTTCCGGAGGGCGAGGGCAATCGTCGGGCGGCCGCAGGCGGCGGCGCAGCAGCTCGGGCAGGTTGGGTGGAATCACCTAGCGACGGGCTGCGATGGCGGTTGCGCGGGCTGCAGCGCGCGGGCGAACACAAGGTAGCCGGTGTGCGCCACCATGCGGTCAGCCGGCCTGAAGCGCGCCGCCACGGTCTTGTAATTGCGCAGCAACACCTCCACTACTTCAGTCAGCCCAAACGACCGGCGCTGTAACTCGGTGAGCAGCGTGGTCACTTGATTTGTGGTCGGCAGCAGCGCGCCGAAAAAGCCGCCGCTGCGCAGCGCGCGGTGCGCCTGCTCCAGGTAATCCCACGGGTTGGGGACATCGAGAAAGAGCGCCGGGGCATCGGTTTCATCAAATCCGTCTGCGATGTCGCGCGTCTTCAGCGTGACGCGCTCAGAAAGGCCCACCAATTCCAGGTTGTGGCAGGCGGTGTTCTGCATGTCCGCGCGTAGATCGTAAGAGCGCACGCGGCCATCGGCACCGACCGCGCGCGCAAGCGCGACTGTCAGCGCACCGCTGCCGGTGCCCGCTTCAATCACCTCTTGACCCGGTTCGATTGAAAGCCGGAGCAGAATCAATCCTAGGTCTTTGGGGAAAATAATCTGTGAGCGGCGCTTAAGCGTGCGCGTGATTTCCGCGGTGGAGGGCCTGAGCAGCACGAAATCCGCGCCCAGATGCGAGCGCACGGTGCTCCCGAAAGGCTGTCCCAGAAGGTCCGCGTGCTGAATGACGCCATTGTGGGTTTCCAGGCGCTCGTCGGGTTGGATGCGGAGCAGAAACGACTTCCGATCGCGCATGCTGACCAGTTGGACCAAATCACCGACCGCGGCGGCGTGCACGTATTTTATCTCCGTCCTCGTCGTGCGTAGGCATTATACTACACGGGCGTCGCGCGCTTGCCGGGCGGGGATACAGTACACTTTTGCACTTGGCGGCGGCGCGGGCAGCAGCGTTCATGCGAATCATCTTCGGTTTTCTGGCGGCTCTGTGCGCGCTGGCCGCTTTCAGCGGCGTGGCGGGCGGGCAGCAGCCCGAAGGGCCTTTTTACGAGGTGCAGCCCGGCGACAGCCTGTATTCCATCGCGCAGCAATTTGGGTCGACTGTGCAAGCGTTGCAGGATGCGAATGGCATCGTCGACCCCTCGCTGCTGGTGATCGGGCAGCGGCTACTGCTGCCCGGACATGAGGGTATTACCGGGCTGGTGCGCACGCGCTCATTGCGGCCGGGAGAAACTCTGCGCACGCTGCGGCTGCAGCTGGGCAACGATCGCAGCACCTTGCTGCAGCTAAACCAGATAATAAATCCGGCCGCGCTTTACCTCGGGCAGCCGCTGATTCACGTGGCTCCGGAGCAGGCAGAAGCTGCACCCACAGGCCAATTCGTTCTGGCAGGCCCGCAGGACACGTTGTTCGGGCTGGCGCTGCGCGCCGGTCGCAGCCCGGTCGAACTAGCGCTGCTCAACGGCTGGCCCGGCCCGCGCGTGCTCGTACCCGCTGAACTCCTCTATCTTCCTGGCGAGCAGCAGTTGGATGCGCTGCCCGCGCCGTTTGAGCGGGTCGACGTCTCGCCCCAGCATCCGGCACAGGGGCAGCCGGTTGTGGTCTCAGTGACGGTAGCCGCGGGCGCGGCAGTGTCCGGCCGCTTTGCGGAGACTGATTTGCACTTTGCGCAGGTTGCGGATGAACGCATTGGGCTGTTCGGCGTCAATGCGATGGCCGCGCCGGGTGTGTACCCTGTCATTCTGTGGGCGAGCGCGGAGGGGGGAGATTCGGTCGCGCTGGAGATACGCCTTCCGGTTGCGGATGCTGATTATCAGCTGCAGCGCATTGTGTTGCTGCCCGAAAAAGCGCAGCTGCTTCTGGATGAAGAAGCGCGTGCGGCGGAGGAGATTGTCATTGAGCGGGCAGCGACCGGCTTCAGCACGGCGAAGTACTGGGAAGGTCGCTTCCATCCGCCAGCGCCCACGGATTACATCACCACCCGTTTCGGGCTGCGGCGCAGCTACAATGGCAGCGCCTTCCGCACATTCCATGGCGGGGTGGATTTTGGCGCGCTGGAGGGCACGCCCATCTACGCGCCTGCCGCCGGGGTGGTGGTGCTGGTGGAAGAGCTGCGCATCCGTGGAAACGCCACTCTGATTGACCATGGCCGCGGGGTGTATACTGGCTACTGGCATCAGGTAGGGCTGGGTGTCAGTGGCGGGCAGCGCGTGCAGGCGGGCGAGGTAATCGGGCGCGTGGGTGATTCTGGGCTCTCGACCGGCACGCACTTGCACTGGGAGGTATGGGTTAATGGAACACAGGTTGATCCGTTGGAATGGCTGCAACTGGAAATCCCCTGAACGATGAAAGTTGACGGCAAACATTACCGCACAATCTGGGTGAAGCCTGATGATGAGCGCGTAGTTCAGACCATCGATCAGCGGGGGCTGCCGCACAGATTCGTGATCGAAGACCTGGAAACGGTGGAGCAGGCGGCGCGCGCCATCCGCGAGATGCACGTGCGCGGAGCTCCGCTGATAGGCGTCACCGCGGCCTATGGCATGTATTTGGCGGCGCTTGCCGCGCACGAGGAATCTGCCCCTGCCTTTGTGCAGGCGATGCAGCAGGCCGGGCAGCTGCTGTGCTCCACGCGTCCCACCGCGGTCAACCTCGTCTGGGCGGTGGAGCGGCAGCTGCAGGCGCT
>CAJWGI010000208.1 GCA_913031335.1 uncultured Anaerolineales bacterium
AAATACGTCCAGCAGCGCGCTGCCGAGGTGCCCGTTCTGCAGCGCGGCAATCAACGCGGCTTCATCCACAACCTTGCCGCGGGCGACATTGACGAAAATGACGCCCGCTTTCATCGCCGCAAACTCGGCTACGCCGATCATCTGGCGCGTGCTCGCCGTGAGCGGTAAGGTGACGACGACGTGATCGCAGAGCGGCAGCATGGCGTGCAGGGCGTCGGGCGCGAAGATGTGCTCCACATGACTGCCATCCGCGTCGCCGGCGCCGGGCAGACGCCAGCCATCGTCAGCGCTGTGCGCGGCGTTGCGTTTCGTCGCCAGGGTGCGCATGCCGAAAGCGCGCGCCAGCCGGGCGATTTCGCGCCCCAGGCTGTCGTAACCGACGATACCTAGCGTGGCACTGCGCAGCTCGACAGGCACGAATTTCTCCCAGCGGCCGGAGGGCCACTCGTTGCGCGCCTGGTGAAACAAGAAACGGGGCAGGTGATGCGTGAACGCAAGCAGCCCGCTGAAGACGTATTCCGCGATCGGGACAGCGCCGATGCCGCTGACGGTGGTCAGGCGTGCGCGTGCGGCGATGGGGTGCTGCAGCAGGTGTTCGACCCCGGTCCAATGGCTCTGAATCCAGCGCAGGCGCGGGGCTTGCTCCGTGCGGGGCATGACGGTAGAAGTGTAAAGTACCTCTACTTGTGGCCAGTGGTCGGCGAGTTCGTCGGCGTCTTTGGCGGGGTAGTGGCTGATTCGCAGCCGGGGCAAGACGGCATGCAGCGGCTGCGCCAGTTCATCCGGGAAAGGATGGGTGATAAGGACGCGGACTGTTTGGTTCGCGGGCAGGGAAGTTTTGCTCCGGTGCGACCATTTTAGCACGGGGTCGGGCCAATGCGGAATACTGCGCTGCCGTGCTACAATCGTGGAGATGATGTTGCGCGGGTTGCATGACGGACTGGCGAACACAGCGTTAATGTACGCGCTTCTGCTGGCCCTGTGGAGTTTCTGGCTTTATGTGCGCCGCCGCGAACTGACCTCTCAGTTCTGGGGCGCGCTGGCCATTGCGGCGCTGATATTTGTGGTGCAGGCGGTGATCGGGGTGACAATGGCGCTGCAAGGGCGTTTTCCATGGCGTGATGTGCATTATCTTTACGGCGTGCTGGGCGTGATTACGTTGCCGGCGGCATTCGCGTTTACGGGTGGGCGCGGCGGCTTTCGCGAGGCGCTGCTGTACGGGGTGATTCTTCTGTTTCTGTCGGGCGTGGCGCTGCGCGCGCGCATGACTGCTGGTTGACATCATGATATTCAAGAACCTGTGGCACCGCAAGACGCGCACACTGCTGACCATTCTCGGCATCTCGGTCGGCGTGGCTGCGGTTGTTTCGCTTTCGGCTTTCGGCGAGGGCTTCGCTAGCGGCTACGAGAAAGTGTTCACGTCTTCAGATGCAGACCTGATGGTGGCGCAGAGAGACGCGGTGATGGTGCTTTTCAGCAAAGTGGATGAAGACATTGGCGCTGAAATCAAGCGCATCCCCGGAGTGGCGGAGGTCACCGGAACGGTCACCACCATGGTGACGATGACCGATGTGCCTTATTTCATCGTCAGCGGGGAGGACCCGCGCGGCTTCACAATGGCGCATTATCGCATCATCTCCGGCGGCCCGATCTCGCGGCGCAAGCAAATCTTGGTTGGGAAACTTACCGCCGAGACTTTCGAGAAGGAAATCGGCGAAGCCTTCCGGTTGGACGGCGTGACTTATCGCGTGGCCGGGATATATGAGACCGGAACCAGCTTTGAGGACGGCGGCGCGGTGATGAGCCTGGAGGATGCGCAGCGCGCCTTCGACCAACGCTATCAGGTCAGCTATTTCAACCTGCGGGTGGACGATAAAACGCGCATCGATGCAATCAAGGCAGAAATCGAGGAACGCTGGCCACGGCTGGCCGCCACGCGCTCGGGCGACCCATCTACGCAGACCGAGATGTTGGGCATGTACCGCTCATTTGGCCTCTTTATGGGCATCTTCGCGGTGCTGGTGGGCGGCCTGGGCATGATGAACAGCACCCTGATGAGCGTCTTCGAACGCACGCGCGAAATTGGCGTGCTGCGCGCTATCGGCTGGCGGCGGCGGCGCGTGATTGGCATGGTTTTCGGCGAATCGATGGTGGTCTCGCTGCTGGGCGGGGCGGTCGGCATCGGGCTGGGGGTGGGATTGACGGAACTAACCAAACTCTCCCCGGCGGTGGCCTCCATGTTGGAGGGCGTCATCACCGTCGATATCTTTTTGCAGGCAATTGGGCTGTCGGTCGGGCTCGGGGCAATCAGCGGGTTGTATCCGGCCTGGCGCGCCTCGCGGCTGACGCCGGCCGAGGCAATGCGCGCGGCGACCAACGCTGCTACCCCGCCGCGCCGGCTAGCGGCCATTGGCCGGCTGCTGGGAAGCGCCGCACTGCGCAACTTGTGGCGGCGGCCAACGCGCACCGTGATCACGCTGAGCGGCCTCGGCCTCGGGGTGGGCTTCACGGTGGCGCTGATGGGAATGGCGCTTGGTGTCGAAACCACGTTCACCAATCTGATGAGCGCCGGCGAGTCGGATTTGCTGGTCGAGGAAAAAGGTGTTGCGGACGCCTCGCTCTCGGTGATTGCCGAGCGCACGGCGGACCGCATCCGCGCTCACCCGCAGGTCAAGTCGGTCTCAAGAATGGTGTTCGGTTTAACCACCGCTCCCGGATTGCCGATGTTCATGATTTATGGTCTCGACCCGCGCGAAGCCAAGATCAACGACTATCGTATCCGCGAGGGGCGGCGCATGCAGCGCGAGGGCGAAATCATCCTCGGGCGGTTGGCGGCGAACAGCCTTGAGAAAACGGTGGGCGAGAAAATACGCGTCAGCGGCATGCGCTTAACAATTGTCGGCATTTACGAGAATGGTTCGGCTTTTGAGGACACCGGTGCCACCATGCTGTTGCGCGACGCGCAGCGCCTGTTTGACAAGCCGCGCCAGGTCTCGTTTCTAGGCATTGCGGTACACGACCGCGAGCGCGCTGACGAGGTCGCGCGCCTGCTGGAGCAACAGTTTCCGGATTTGATGATAAGCACCACGACCACATTCACCGAGCGAATGCAGGATTTTCGCAATATGGAGGTGATGCTCGATACGTTGATCGGGATGACCATGCTGGTGGGCGGCATCGTGATGATGAATGCCATGCTGATGAGCGTGTTCGAACGCACGCAAGAAATCGGCGTGCTGCGCGCGCTGGGCTGGCGGCGCCGGCGCGTGATGCGCATGGTCTTGATTGAAGCACTGGGTTTAAGCCTGTTGAGCGGCGTGGCCGGAGTGGGCATCGGGGTTGGCCTGAACCGCCTTTTGGGCCTGATCCCGCTTTTTGGCGCGCTGCTGGAGCCCATCTACACCGGGACCATGTTTGTTAAAATCGGGGTGCTGGTGCTGGCGTTGGGGGTGTTGGGGGGCATCTATCCGGCGTGGCGGGCGGCCGGGCTACGCCCGATTGAGGCGCTGCGC
>CAJWGI010000209.1 GCA_913031335.1 uncultured Anaerolineales bacterium
CGCTCTGGACAAGGGATGCTGGTTTTCTCTGGAAGCGTTCGTATCATTCATCCGAACGCAATCTCCGGACTTTCAGCGTCCGGCCGGGGATTACGATTCATGGTACGTGCGCGCCGAGAGCACAGGAGAGTACCTGCGCGGTTTCGCTTCGTGGGAACGGGTGGACGGCGCTTTCATCCGCCATCTGGTCACCGGCCCGCTCCACTGGCTGGGCTTGGCGGACCTCTCCCATGCGCACGACAGGTTCCGACTCACGCCGCTTTTCTCCGCACTGCTGCACAACGTGGAATGGAGAATTGCGGAAAGACCGCGCCCGTTGGCAATCCGCCCTGATGGCATTGTGCTGGCATTTGCCGCAGGCAGCCGCGCTGACCGCTTTCTGGCAGCTCGCATGGGAGAGTGGGAGCCGGCCCGCAACGCGGAGGTGTATCGTTATCGGTTGAGCGCCGAAAGCTTGCACCGCGCCAGCGAAGCCGGCATCAGCACAAAGCAGGTATTGGTGTTTCTCAAGCGCGCCAGCGGAAATGGGCTGCCACAATCACTGCGGCAAGCACTGTGGCGCTGGGGCAAGGAGGGGCCGGCCGCGCGTCTGACCAAGATGATGGTACTGCGCGTGGACTCCGAATCCGTGCTGCGCGCCCTGCGCGAGAAACCGCAGACGCGCCGCTGTCTCGGGGAAGCGCTGGGCCCGCGCGCGGTGCAGGTGCATGCCCGCTATCGTCAGGAACTACGTGACGAGATGGTTAAGATGGGTTTACTCTTGCAGATGGACGACTAGGGCAGCTGCGGGGCGCTGTTGTATCCACGCAGCATAGCCGCACTAACGGCTAACGGCTCCGCGAACAAGCTGCACCATAGTGTTTGCCATCTTGATGTACTCGGAAAACACAGCGTCAAGTTCCGCATCTCGCTGCCACCAGTTCTGCGGGTCGAACCAACTTGGTTCAGTGGAAACGTAGCTGACTTCAATCTCCGTGCCGCGAAAGATGCTTCCGAAAATTAAACTTACCCGGCGCAAATGGAAGGGGTCAGAGATGACTGAGAGTGAACGCAAATTGCGGGATAATAGCCAATCGCGGGAGCGCTCCGCTTCCTCGATGGTGCTGCTGAGAACGCCAAGAGTAGCGATGTTCTCGGCAGGAATACCAAATGATTCCAGGAGGCCCATCTCGTACTCGGCGTCGAAAGCGGGCGTGCCGGGAATGTGTTCTTCACCCGCCGTCAGCACGACCGGCGCGTAGCCTTGTTCGAAGAGCTGCGCTCCCCGCCGCGCTCGGTCGCCTGGCCCGCCACTCAGCACGATAAGCGCATCAGATTTGCGGAGTGCCTCACCGCGAGTCAAAAAGATTGCCAGCGCCGTCAGCCAGAGAGTTCGTGTGAGCCACAACACTACAAATGCCAGTACGGCCGCGCCGATCCCGCCCAACACCCGGATACCGCAGGCGCGTTTACTAACCATCCAATATTCCCGAGAATCAATTGTGACTACCGCCATGTCAGGTCCAGTGCCATCTTTAGGTATTCAAGGACAACCACAACAGCGTCGGTCTCGCGGCGCCACCAGCCATCTGGGTTAAATCCGCGGGCGGGATTGATGACCGGGATGAAAGTAATCCCTGCGGCCCGGTAGAACGGACCAAAGACGAGCGCAACGCGACGCATACGGATGGGATCTGAGAGTACTATGGCAGACGTGGCGCGACGAGCAACCAGTGCATCGCGCGAGTGAGCCGCTTCCTCCTGCAAATTGGAAGTATCGTCCAACTTGACAATGCGCTCAATGGGAACCCCCCAGTTGTGCAGTATTTCCGCATCGCGGGCCGCACCCGTAAGACCAGCACCAGATGCGGGGGTCACGGCACCCAGTGTCATCACTACAGGCGCTAGGCCGAGGGCATAAAGCTCGGCAGCGAAGATTGGCCGGTCATCCAACCCCTGACTGACGACTACAACCGCGTCGGCCCGGCGCGGTTTCGCCTCCACCACCAAGAACTCGCCGATATCCATAAGCCACGCCTCACGGCTGATCAGCGCAACAAAGAGCCCCAACATCACCCAGAGCAGACCGAGCACGGCCAAACTACGCATCCGGCGCTTGCTGAATACCCAGTGGGTGCTCGTGTTAACCTTGACGAATCGGGGTGTTCCGTCCACCATGAACCTGCCGTCGACCACTCAACCTGTCCAGGAGCAGCGCACAAATCGAGCACCCCCGCCGCGACTCGAACGCGGGACTTCTTGCTCCGGAGGCAAGCGCTCTATCCACTGAGCTACGGGGGCGGGTGACAAGATTCTACCATAAGCGCAGACCGGTCACTGCAGCCGATGCATCAGTGCCGCCCAGCGCGAGGCCAGATGCACCAGCGGGGAGGAACGCCGCGGACGCAACTCCGCCATCGGCAGGTTCTCCAGAAACTGCTCAGCATCCGCGCAGGCAGGCATGCGCATGGTGGCGCGCCCGACCTCACCATACGAGTGGGCGTCTGAGCCAATTACGGCGGGCAGCTCCACTTCCCGCGCAAGCGCGGCGGCACGTTCGTTCATGGCCGACAAGAGCGAACGAGCATTGAAGGTCTCAATGGCATCCACAAAGGGCAACACGGCGTGCAGCTCATCTTCGCGCCAGCCGCCGCTACGATGATGGTCAAATGGGTGCGGCACAGATATCACCGCACCCTGCGCTCGCAAGCGTTCAATTGTCTCCCTCGGCTCCAGACCGGGTGGAACCTCCTGCTCGATGTATAGCGCCAGCAGTTCGCCCTGACTGGTCAGAAGTTCCTCACCTGGAATCACGAGATCAGGCGCGAGAGCGGCCATCTCAAAAGCGCCCCGGGCGGTGTTATGGTCGGTCACGCACAGCCGCTGGATTCCCCGGGCGCGGCAGAGCTCTATCAGTCGCCGCGGCGTCATCAGGCAATCGCCGGAGTGGTGCGTGTGGCAGTGGGTCTCGACGGTGACGAACGCCATCGCCGCCAAGTATACCTCCCGCCGCAGTGGTAGAATTGGGCCGATGAACCTATTGCCGTCTCAATCGAAACCGGTCGCCGGCGCGCGGGCGCGCGAACTGCAGCGCGGGCTGTGGATGCAGGTTTATCTGCCGGTCGGGATCGCCGGACTGGCAGCCATCCTCGCAACGGCTGCCCTCGGCTACGGCGCATTCGCCGGCTTGATAGACCACGCCCTGCTCGCCAACACTCTGGTGATATTGCTGCTCACCCCCGCTCTGGTAATTGTCCTTTTTGAGCTGGTTCTTATCGTTGCGCTGGCATTCGGCCTGTCACGCGCCTCCGCAGGGGTCGCCTCATTGTTGCGCGACGGCCAGCGTGTCAGCGCCGACGCCAGCCGCTCCGTACGGCATTACGCGCGCACCACCGAGATGCAGTTCGAGCGCATTCACCGGCTGGCGGGCGCACCCGCACGAGCGCTGCGCTCATTGCGGCAAAGGCTGCGCGAACTCTGGTGACCGAAAGCGAGCGACTGGATGCCTAATCGCGTGAGAAAG
>CAJWGI010000210.1 GCA_913031335.1 uncultured Anaerolineales bacterium
CAAAGGGGAGGTTTCCACCCTCCCGATACAGTTGCCCGCCCGAGCCGGAGCGCGCGCCCGCACCTTTTGTGCCGCGCCCGGCCGTTTTACCTTGCCCGGCCGCAATGCCCCGACCCACGCGCTTTCGAGAACGCCGGGAACCATCCACAGGTTTGATTTCGTGAAGTTTCACGGTGAAGGTATGCTCCGGCGCAGCTCAGCGTCCTTCCTCTATTTCCACCAGGTGCGCCACTTTTGCCAGCATCCCGCGCAACTGGGGAGTGTCAACGTGCTGAACCGTGTGTCGCGGCCGCCGCAGCCCAAGCGCGCGCACAGTACCCCGGTGACGCCCACTGGTCCCCAGCGAGCTGCGCACCAGCGTAATTTGCACAGTCTTCTTCTTAGCTTTCCTGGCCATTCGCCCCCCTCGCCCAGAACGGTTGCACATCCTCCAGCTTCTTGCCCCTACGCCGCGCCTCCTCAGCCGGCTCCTTCATATCACACAATCCCGCAAAAGTGGCCTGCACAACATTGAGAACATTTGCACTACCCTGCGATTTGGTCAATACATCTTTCACGCCCGCACACTCCAAAACTGCCCGCACCCCACCGCCAGCGATAACGCCCGTGCCCGGCGACGCCGGTTTCAGGAAAACTCTGGCGCCACCGATCCTGCCCACGTTTTCATGTGGCACGGTGGTACCGACCATATGAATCTTGCGCATGCTTTTGCGAGCCTTCTCGCTGGCCTTTCGCAGCGCATCGGGCACATTCTGGGCGCGCCCAACGCCCACACCGACGCTGCCGCGGTTGTCTCCCACTACCATCACTGTGCGGAAACCAAATCGCCGGCCGCCCTTAATAACCTTCGCAACCCGGTTGATATCCACCACGCGCTCATCCAGTTCGTCTCGGTCGTCATCACGATGACCGCGGGACCCACCACGTCGCACCATGTCGATCTCCTAAAACTCCAGCCCGCCTGCACGGGCCGCTTCCGCCAGGGCTTTCACCCGGCCATGATATCTGTGTCCGCCACGGTCAAAAACCACCTGGCGAATGCCTTTTGCCTGAGCCCGCCCGGCCACGGCAGCACCAACCGCTCGAGCCTTCTCTATCTGCCCGCCATCGCCGGCCTGCGCGGCGACCTCCGCCTCAAGCGTCGAGGCTTGCGCGAGCGTCTGACCATGCTCATCATCAATCAGTTGAGCCCGAATGTGGATTGAGCTGCGAAACACATTCAGGCGCGGGCATTTCTCGGTACCGTGCACTTTCCGGCGCACACGCCGGTGTCGCCATTTGCGTGCGTCCGCGCGCGTCTTTGCCGTCATTACAGCTCGACCTTTGCGGCCTTCCCGGCTTTGCGACGGACATTCTCGTCTTGATAGCGAATGCCTTTGCCCTTATAGGGTTCGGGCGGACGCCACCGCCGCACATTGGCTGCCACCTGTCCCACTAGCTCTTTGTCAATTCCTTTGACGGTCACGCTGCGCGCGCTACCATCGACTTCAAACTCAATACCCTCGGGCGGGGCAACCGTCACCGGGTGCGAAAAACCCAAACTCAACACTAGGTCACGCCCTTGCAGCACAGCGCGGTAACCGACCCCCTCAATGCGCAATAGTTTCTCCCATCCATCACTCACTCCAACTACCATGTTGCTGATGAGCGTTCGCGTGGTTCCGTGTAAGGACCGGATTTCGGGCTCTTCAGAAGAACGCTCCACCAGCACCTCATCATCCTCCCTACGGATGCCAATTTCCATTCGGAACTGGCGTCGCAGCTCTCCTTTGGGCCCACTGACGCGCACATCAGCGCCCTCTATATACACATCCACCTTTGGTGGAATGGAGATGGGTTCTCTCCCAACTCGTGACATTGCGTTTAGCGCTACCAGACGTGGCAGAGCACCTCGCCGCCCACCCCAAGCCTGCGCGCGCGGCGGCCGGTCATCACACCCTTCGGGGTAGACATTATCGCGATTCCCAACCCCGAAAGCACCCTCGGAATCTTGCGCCTAGCGGCGTACACCCGCCTGCCCGGCCTGCTGACCCGTTTGATACCGCTGATAATCGGACGACGTTTGCGCCGCTCGCCAACATATCGAATGCTTAATTCCAACGTGCTGTGAACGCCTCCATCTTCAACAACATCAAAACTCTCGATATAACCCTCGTCATGCAGAATACGTGCAATGGCCGTCTTCAATTTGGAACTGGGCACGCTTGCGGACAAATGCCCCGCCATGACCGCAGTCCGGATGCGATTCAACATGTCTCCGACAGGATCGCTCATGCTCATAATAAGTTCCCGCAGCTCACCAGGATGATTTCACCACGCCGGGTATGTGGCCCTTCAGCGCCAACTCCCGAAAGCAGATGCGGCATAAACCGAAACGACGCATATATCCTCGTGGCCTGCCACAGCAGCCGCAGCGATTGCGCACCCGCGTGGGGTATTTTCGCCGCGTTTCGCGCGTGATGATGGATTTCTTGGCCATAATCAGTTCACCTTCTGCCGGAACGGCATCCCAAGCAACGTCAACAGCCTGAGCCCATGTTCGTCGTCCGGCGCAGTGGTCACAAGAGTAATCTCCATTCCCCGCAACTTGTCTATTTTGTCGTAATCAATTTCCGGAAAAGCGAGCTGGTCTCGCATCCCCAGTGTAAAATTCCCGCGCCCGTCGAACCCGGTGGGCGGCAGTCCGCGAAAATCGCGCACGCGAGGCAGGGTAATATGCATCAATCGATCAAGAAATGCCCACATGCGCTCCCCACGAAGTGTGACCTTGGCTCCTATGGCATGACCCTCGCGGAGCTTAAAATTGGCGATGCTTTTCCGAGCGCGCGTGATCACAGGATGCTGCCCCGTGACCGTGGCCAGATCTCCCATTGCAGCATCGAGCACCTTCCCATTATCAACCGCTTCGCCTATACCAACATTCAGCACCACTTTGGTAACACGCGGCGCCTGCATCAGGGTCGTGAAACCAAACTCTTTCACTAACGTTGGCGCAACCTCGTCCCGGTAAAAAACTTTCAGATCAGGCATAATTACTTCCACTATACGCACAGAGTTCAGCTATCAACACTTTCGCCGCA
Source organism: uncultured Anaerolineales bacterium (assembly GCA_913031335.1). Taxonomy (GTDB): domain Bacteria; phylum Chloroflexota; class Anaerolineae; order Anaerolineales; family UBA11657; genus CAJWGI01. The sequence goes on from CAJWGI010000210.1 coordinate 3,081, forward strand.
TTTCTTGCACACGCGCCGTTTTTCGTCTCCGGCCCAGCGCCAGCCGATGCGCACAGAAGCATCACACTTCGGGCATACCAGCATCACATTGGATACGTGTATCGGCGCCTCGAATTCAATAATCCCGGCCGACAAGGGCCGCTGCCCGCCTGTCTGCTGCTGCTTCTGATGTTTCTTGCGCACGTTGGCGCCCTCCACCACAACGCGGCGCCTACCCGGAACCAGGCGCAGCACTTCGGCACGCCTGCCGGCATCGTTGCCCGCGATAACTTCAACTGTGTCGCCTTTTCGAATCTTCACAGCGTTCGCTCCCACGGATCGTCTAGAGCACCTCCAGCGCCAACGAGAGAATCTTCAGGTAGCCCCGCGCACGCAGTTCACGCGCCACCGGGCAAAAAATGCGAG
>CAJWGI010000211.1 GCA_913031335.1 uncultured Anaerolineales bacterium
GGGCGGGTCCTGCAAATCAGCGTCTATCACCACCACAGCTTCCCCGCGCGCGAAATCCATCCCGGCGGTGATGGCGACCTGATGCCCGAAATTACGCGACAGACTGAGCACACGCACGCTTGCATCTTCCGCCTGCAGTGCGCGCATAATCTCCAAGGAGCCATCGGAGCTGCCGTCATCGACCAGAAGCAGTTCGGCCGCGCCATCCAGCCCGTCCATCACCGCGCGCGTGCGCCGGTGAAACTCGGGCAGCGATTCGGCTTCGTGAAAAACGGGCGCTACTACCGAGTATTTTGGGGCGCCCATTACTCAGATGCTCGCCACAACCCGAATGGCGCAGAGCGCACGTCAGTCATAATCCACACGCTCCGCCAGCCCTTCTTCCAGCAATTGCTGGTTCAAATGCACACCACCTGCAATGATTTTTTGGGAATCACTTTCGCCCGGAAGGAAAAACCGTCTGCGATGAAGCACCCGAACTTGCCCAGCTTATGTGTCTTGACCACCACCGCGCTGCCCACCGGCAGCGCCGCCTCCACAAAGTCCTTTGCGGGCAGCCCGCTTGCCCGCTCCAGGCCGCGAATCTCGAGGGCGTTCAGCCCGGCAAGGCGCAGTTTCATTTTCTGGCGCAAGTCGAAGCCCATGTCCATGTCAACATAAATGGTGTCGCCATCGACCACCCGCGTTACGGTGGCGCGATAAGTGTACACGGTAGTTTAGTATAACCGAAAAGCGCCTGCCCTACGGCGCGGCGGAATGTTGATGCAGGCCATAGATTACTCTAACGTTCCTCCAACGTGAGCCGCCTAAGATAGGGTATCTGCGCCGGAAAACCGGCGCGGCAATCTAATGAATGGCTGGAGGCAGGAAAATGTCAAAAATAATCGGAATTGACCTTGGGACGACCAATTCGGTAGTGGCGGTAATGGAAGGCGGCGACCCGACCGTCATCAACACCAGCGAGGGCAACCGCACTTTGCCCTCCATCGTGGCGTTTAACAAGAATGGAGAAAGGCTGGTTGGCCAGACCGCGAAGCGACAGGCGGTGACCAATGCCCAGAACACGATTTATTCCATAAAGCGTTTCATGGGACGCCGCGCGGACGAGGTGACCACAGAGACCGGCATGGTGCCCTATGAAGTGGTGGCCGGCCCCAAAGAAGACGCGCGCGTGAAGATACTGCAGACCGGAAAGACCTACACCCCGCAGGAAATCTCGGCCATGATTCTGGGCAAACTCAAATCGGACGCCGAAGCCTACCTGGGCACGCCGGTGACAAAGGCGGTCATCACCGTGCCGGCTTATTTCAGCGACAGCCAGCGGCAGGCCACCAAAGACGCGGGCAAAATCGCCGGGCTGGAAGTGATGCGCATCATCAACGAACCCACCGCCGCGGCGCTGGTTTACGGGTTGGAATCGCACACGAACGAGAAAATCCTTGTCTTCGATCTGGGCGGCGGCACTTTCGATGTCTCCATTCTGGAAGTGGGCGAAGGCGTGGTGGAGGTGGAAGCCACGCATGGCGACACCCATCTGGGCGGCGACGACTGGGATCAGGCGATTGTCAACTGGGCCGCGGACGAGTTCAAGAAAGAGCAAGGCATCGATCTGCGCAATGACCGCCAGGCGCTGCAGCGGCTGCGCGAGGGCGCTGAGAAAGCGAAGATTGAGTTGAGCTCGGTGAAGCAGACCGAGCTGAACCTGCCCTTCATTACCGCTGACGCCGAGGGCCCAAAACACCTGCAGTTGAATCTCAGCCGAAGCACGTTCGAGCAGCTTACGCAGAACCTAGTGGAGCGCATCCGTGGCCCGTTCGAGAGTGCGCTCAAAGATGCCGGCGTCTCTCCCGGCGAAATAGATCAAGTTGTGCTGGTGGGCGGCTCCACACGCATGCCCATGGTGCAAGAGCTGGCCGAGCAATTGACCGGAAAATCACCCCACAAAGGCGTGAACCCGGACGAGGTGGTTGCGATCGGCGCGGCCATTCAGGGCGGCGTACTCGGCGGCGAAGTAAAAGACGTGCTGCTGCTGGATGTGACCCCGCTGACGCTCGGGATTGAGACTCTCGGCGAGGTGATGACCCCGCTCATAGAGCGCAACACCACCGTACCGGTGAATAAGGCGGAGGTTTTTTCCACAGCCGCGGATGGCCAGACAGCCGTCGATATCCACGTGCTGCAGGGCGAGCGCACCATGGCGGCGGACAACATGAGCCTGGGTCGCTTCCGGCTGGAAGGTATCCCGGCCGCGCCGCGCGGTCTGCCGCAGATTGAAGTCACCTTCGATATCGACGCCAATGGCATCATGAACGTGGCCGCGCAGGACAAAGCCACCGGTGCACAGCAGCAGATAACCATCACGGCCAGCACCAATCTGGAGCAATCCGAAATCGACAATATGGTCAATGACGCGCGTCAGCACGAGGCCGAGGATCGAACCCGCAAAGAACTGGTCGAGGCGCGCAATGAAGCCGAAAGTGTTGCCCACGGAGCGGAAAAAGCGCTCACCGAGCTGGGCGAGAACCTGAGCGACGACGACCGCACTGCGATCGAGAAGCAGGTGCAGGAGCTGCGCGAGGCGGCGCAGGGAGACGACGCCAATCACCTGCGCGAACTGACGCAGGCCCTGCAGCAGGCAACCTATGCTCTTAGCCAGCAGGCGGCTGCAAGCGCGCAGCAGGAAGAGGCTTCCAACGGAGGTGGCGCGACCGAGGGCGCAGCCGGTGATGACGAAGACGTGGTGGAAGGCGAATTCACCGAAGCCTGACCGTCGCTGGCTCACGCACAGAAAGATTCCACAGCCCCGCCCCACCCGGCGGGGCTGTATCGTTAACGCTTGCCTGCACCAAAAATTGATTTGGGATTCCGGTCGGCTGGCTGTATAATCATTCGCACGGAACGCGAATAATCGCGCAAATGCGTGGAGGAACCTCGGCATGAAAGCAGATTACGTCTGGCTAAACGGAGAGTTGATGCCATTCAAACAGGCGAACGTGCCTTTTCTCAGCCCGACTATGCATTACGGGCTGGGCGTATTCGAGGGCATCCGCTGTTATGAAACCTCCGGTGGCGCGGCCGTTTTCCGCTTGAGCGAACATCTGCAACGCCTGCTTGATTCCGCGCTGATATTTGGGATCCGCGACTTTCCATATACGCTGCAGGAACTGCGCGAGGCCACTCTTGAAACCATACGCGCCAACGGGTTCAACAGCTGTTACATCCGCCCGCTGATTTATCTGGATGGACCGCTGGGACTGAACCTCGATGCGGCCGAACCCAGAATCGGGATTGCCGCCTGGGAATGGGGCGCTTATCTCGGCGAGGAAGCGCTGGAGACTGGCGTGCACATGATGGTCTCATCTTTCACCCGTCACCACATAAACGCCAGTATGACCAAGGCGAAAATCTCCGGCAATTATGTCAATTCGGTGCTGGCGAAAAC
>CAJWGI010000212.1 GCA_913031335.1 uncultured Anaerolineales bacterium
TCTGGTGGCTGCGCTCAATATTATCGAGCAGTGCCTTTACCGGTACATCGGCGGCTTTCCGCACTTTACTCTGGTTCCAGCGATGCAAATCGAAATCGGGCGGCACCGGGTCTTCTCCCGCGGCGATTGCTCTGGCATTTTGCAACATACCGGCTGCGGCGGCCTCAAGGTGCGCTATCACGTTACGTACATGCCACTCATTCTCGTCGTGCCCGCCGTACACCGGCAGGTCGAAATCGGAGGGGTTCAGGCGAGCGACCACATCGAGTAAACGCTGGTGAATAGTCTCGGTGTGGTCGCGAATGTCAGTTTTGCTGGCGTCAGTCATGGGATGTGCTCCTGCGCAATCGGGTTTGCGGAGCGCGCGGCGGGCATCGCGCTCGTGGATCTGGTTGTGTTGGTAAATGAGTTTGATAATTTTCGATAGCGGGGCGTTTCCGAGCCAAGGATGGCGACCGCGCCGCTGCAGGTCGGTCGCGCTCATGCCTTCCACCAGCGCGACCGTGGCGGCGCGCGCAGCTTTGAAATCAAGCAACAGTTCCTGCGGGTCTCGTGAGCCTAGGCGCTTTACTTCACTTTCGTTGAAGGCATCAATATCGAAATCCACCGGAACGCCCGGCTCACCGGAAAGAATGTGGTGCAGCAATTCGTGCACGGCAGATTCTGCGCTGACGAAATGCGCGAGCACCGCGCGCACTGGCCACTGGCTGCCCTCCCGGTAAACGGTGTGCTGCCAGTCCTGCCGGCGCAGGCCGCCGAAGAAGGCGCGTGTGGTGTCTCCAGATTTCTGCAATCGGAATGCAAGCTGGTTGGTCGCGTTTTTGGCGTTCATTTGGGCAGTTGCGTGCCGGCGTGGCGGCGTATATTAAGCATACCACGTTGGATGGCTGCGCGCCTAAGGTGCGCTTTTTTTGTCGCTTTCGGCCGGAAGCGTGGCCAGGAGTTCGGTGTGGACCCTTCCGTTGCTGGCTACAACCGAAATGCCGCTTAGCCACTCATCGCCATTTTCGATATCGGTGACCTTTCCGCCGGCAGCCTGCACTATCAACCCGCCGGCGGCGACATCCCAAGGATGCAGGCGCAGCTCCCAAAAACCATCCAGGCGGCCGCAGGCCGTGTAGCACAGGTCTAGTGCGGCTGCGCCGGCGCGACGTATGCCTTGGGTCCGCAGCGCCATACGATTGAATTCGGTCATGTTGTTGCGCGGGTGTGTGCGCACATCATAGGGGAATCCGGTGGCCAAAAGGGCGCGGTCAAGCTGGTCGGTGCCGGAGACGCGGATGGGTGCGCCGTTCAGTGTGGCGGACGCCCCTACGATTGCCGCGAAGAGCTCATCCCGCACCGGGTCGAATACCGCTGCGACAATGGGGCGTCCGGCTTCCAGTAGCGCAATGGAGACTGCGAAAAACGGAAAGCCGTGCGCGAAATTGGTGGTGCCGTCGAGCGGGTCCACCAGCCACTCGAAAGGCGACTCTTCGCGAGAGACGGCGAGGCCGCTTTCTTCGGCGCGGATGGCGTGCTGCGGATAAAGATCGCGCAGCCGCCCGAGGATGTGCGCTTCAGATTCATGGTCGTATTTAGTCACCAGATCCACTGTACCCTTAAACTCAATCTGGCCGGCGGATCCGAATCCGGCGCTTAGTATCTCTCCCGCCTCTCTGGCGACGGCGCAAGCTGCGCTCAGAAATTCATTCGCGCTCATGGCTCATGGTACTATCGCGGCCTGCGCCAAAGAGGCGAAAGCGTGCCGAGACAAACTGCGTAAATACGACGCGGACATTGAAACCGAGATCAACTGGCCAAATGGCGGGCATTAGAAATATTTCCGTGACCCGGCCGGCAACAGCCTCGAGACAGCCGCTCCACAGCGCGGGGCCATTCGGGGGGGGGCTGACGGCGAACCCTAACCGAACCATCCCCGCGGAAGCGCCAGCGTGCCCGCAAACACGAACAGCAGCGCTAGAACTGTAGCGGCTAGCGTGTGCCGGAGTTTGGTGGGCGATTTTGACCAGTGCGCGGCTGTGTGCGCAGCCAGCAGCGCGAAAAGCATCGGGACTGTATGGGAGAGCAGATCGAGGGCGCTCTGAAAAACGGCATCCAATACTTCATCATTTCCCAAAAAAACGGCCGCACCGAGCACCGCTTGAACATCCATTACACCGACGAATGTGACCACGAGCGTGCGGTCGGCGCTGGTGATGCCGGCACGCTGATGAGAAGCCAGCGCTAACTTCAGTGCAGTTGCAGCGCCGGCGAGCAGCGCCAACCAAACCAGGGTGGAATGCGGCAAGGCGATGACTTCCATGTTTAATGTGCGGCGGCGGGTTGCTGGCGACGCGCTGCCAGCCAGGTGAGCAGGAGCACGGCTAGAAACCCGACTGCTCCGATTGTAATTGTGATGGCAACCTCGGTATCAAGCGCAGCGGGAAGCGCGAGTTCGGTGTTATTGGCCGTATTTTTCCACGGCCAAACTTTGCGCAGCGAACCGAGCATAAGGCCGGTCAGGGCGGCCACGGTAAGATCGTGATATCGGCTGAAAAGCCAACTCAAAAAGCGCGCGAATGTGGCCAAGCCGAGCGCGGCACCTGCGAGAACAACCGCAAGGGTTAAAATGTCACGGTTGTTGACCGCCGCCAGAACGAAGCGATATTTTCCCAGCAATACCAGAATGTACGCCCCGGATATTCCGGGTAGAATCATTGCGACTGTGGCCAGCGCGCCGCTAAGGAAAAGAAACCAAACGGTCTCGGGAGTGTGCGCCGCGGTAGCGCTGACCAGAAGGTACGCGCCGGCGAGCGCGATAAGCGCTGCGGTTATTGTGGCAGGGTTCCAGCTAGAGACGTTGCGGCTGACGGTTACCACGGAGGCCAGTACCAGTCCGAAGAAGAAGGCCCAAACGCGGGTGGGGTGCTGCACCAGCTGCGACTCCAGAAAATGCGCCAGCGAGAAAATAGCCAAAATAATACCCGCGGCCAGCGAAAGCAAAAAACGCCACGGGAGATGGTGCGCCGCTTCGCGGAGCCTGAGGCTAAACAACAGTCGCAGAAATTTCGCATCAGCGGCCTTAATGGAATCGAGCAGCTCATGGTAAATACCTAGGATAAAGGCCATGGTGCCGCCGGAAACGCCCGGCACGATGTCAGCCGCGCCCATGCAGAAACCGCGGGATGCAAGTCCGAGATAGTCCTTGAATGTGCGGTCAGGCCGGGATAGAGGGAGCGGCATGGGCGTACTCTTTGACGGCGGGTGCGCGTGTCTGGCGCGGAATTATAGCAGGAGGAACCGGTTCGGGGAAGCCATGGAGCGGGTTACTTCAGTTCCTCGCGTGAGAAGCCGAGCAACCGCCGCGCAACGATGAGCAGGTTTATCTGATAGGTGCCCTCGTAGATGTCATTTATCTTCGCGTCTTGCATCCATTTTTCCACCAGCAGTTCG
>CAJWGI010000213.1 GCA_913031335.1 uncultured Anaerolineales bacterium
TGATTGTGCACGGCGAGGGCTCACAGACACGCGATTACGTTTTCATCTCAGACGTGATAGATGCTCTCAGCGCAGCCTCAACCGCGCGCACCGTCAGCCAGCTGGTGATTAATGTGGGCAGCGGAACCGCAGTCAGTCTGAACGAACTGGTGACCGTCGTGGGCGCGGCCATGAACACCACACTGGAACCGCTCTTCAACAGCAGCGAAAGCGGTGGCGTGCACGCGATGTGCGCCGACCTGACCCTGGCGGCACAGAAGTTGGGCTACCGGCCGCGCGTCTCGCTGCCCGAGGGCTTGCGCCGCACCATCGCCACCGATGAGCGTTTCCAAGCGTGAAAGCCCGCATTTCACCGTTGCCGCGCGCGTTTTTCTCCCGCCCTACCCTCACAGTGGCGCGGGAATCGCTGGGAAAACAGCTACTCAAACTGGAGGCGGATGGCACTCGGCTGGCCGGCATCATTGTGGAGGTGGAAGCCTACATCGGCGAAACCGATCTGGGCTGCCACGCGCGCGCCGGGTTAACCGCCCGCACCGCCCCACTTTACGGCCTGCCCGGCAGCGCATACGTCTATTTTACCTACGGCATGCACTGGATGCTGAACTTTGTCACCGAGTACGAGGGTTTCCCGGCAGCGGTATTGCTGCGCGCGCTGCGGCCCACAGAGGGCTTGTCCCTCATGCAAGCGCGCCGACAGCGGCCACCTGCGGAACTGACAAACGGCCCGGCAAAAGTGACTCAGGCTTTTGGCATTGACCGCGTCTGGAACGAATACGACCTGTGCACCGCGGACGCGCGACTGTTCCTGGCCGACGGGCCGCACTGCCCGGAAACAATCCCGGCTGCCCGCCCGCGGGTGGGGCTGCGCAATACCCCCGAGCCGTGGCGGTCGCTGCCATGGAATCTCAAGCTGCGAGACCAGGTTGCTGAGGAGGCAAACGGATAATGGGAATCCTTGAAGGAAAGAAGGCGCTTGTTTTTGGCGTCGCAAACAATCGTTCAATCGCCTGGGGCATTGCCCAAGCGTTGCACCGCGAAGGAGCGCAACTTGCCTTCAGCTACGCTAGCGCGGCGCTGCTGCGGCGCGTCGCCCCGCTGGCTGAGCAAGTGGGCGCCGATTTCATCGAGCAATGCGACCTTTCCCGCGATGACGATCTCGAGAGCCTGTTCGCCAAGGCAAGCGCACAGCTGGGGAACATCGACATCCTGATTCACTCCGTGGCATTCGCCAACCGCGACGAGCTGAACGGACCTTACTACGCCACCAGCCGGGAGGGATTTCGGGGGGCGCTGGATATCAGCTGCTATTCCTTCACCGCAATGGTGCGCCACGCGCTGCCGCTGTTCAACCCCGGCAGCAGCTGCCTTGCCATGACCTACTATGGCGCTGAAAAAGCGGTGCCGCATTACAACGTGATGGGAGTGGCAAAAGCAGCGCTGGAAGCCTCGGTGCGCTATCTTGCGGCAGACCTGGGGCCGCTGTCGCACCGCGTGAACGCAATCTCGGCGGGCCCCATCCGCACGCTGGCCGCGGCCGGGGTTTCCGGCTTCAAAGCCATGCACCGCGAATTCACCGAGCTGGCCCCGTTGCAGCGCAACGTCACCATCGAAGATGTGGGCAACGCGGCCGTGTACCTTTGTTCAGACCTTGCCGCCGGCGTCACCGGCGAGGTGCATTACGTCGATTCGGGCTTCAACGTGATCGGCGTCGCCGCGCCCTCAAGAGGATGAATAGAGCATTACGTCGGCAACTGAGATTTTCCTTTAAAAGTGGGTGGCCACGTGCTGGTAGTGGTTGCAGCTCAAATCAGGAACAGCCGCACCGGCGAAGGAGCCGTGCCCAGCCTGCGGTAGCTACCACATCGTAAAGTGGCATTTATTCACATTGCAGATGAGCAAAACATGGCCAGACAGCTGATTTCCAGCGGGAGCCCTTACGAGTCAAGTATCGGATTCTCTCGAGCCGTGCGGGTCGGAAACTTGATCTCTGTCTCAGGAACAGCACCAATAGGCCCTTGTCGCGAGACTGCAGATCCGGGCGACCCCTCGGCACAAGCACGGAGGTGTTTCGAAATTATCCGGATTGCGTTAGAAGATGCGGGCTCGACTTTATCGGATGTAGTACGCACCAGGATATTCCTGACAAACATCGATGATTGGGAGCAGGTAGCTGAGGTGCACGGTGAATTCTTTCGAGACGTTCGCCCTGCCAGCACGGTAATTCAAATAGCTAGGTTTATCGACCCCGATTGGCTTGTCGAGATCGAAGCAGACGCGGTCACAGACCTCAATGAGAGCTGAGCAATCGCTGCACCCGGCCGCACTGTTCAGGTAAGTTCTGCAACGGCAAATGGCTATGATCGATAGCTGTAGATGAAAGCAGTGTACAAAGTACGTACAACAACACAGACGGGCATCACAAACCCATTCGTCAATGAATTGAAATCCTCAGCTAGTACTGCTAGGTGTGTCAAACTAACCATTGCAGCCCTTTCTTATTCCACACGCCAACATCGAATATCCAGAACGTAAGCTAGTATTGTCAGTCGATCCGAGATTACGGAGATGAATTTTGCGGGAGGCATGAGGTGTGGGGAGCGTGACAAAAGCAACCGCTGACGTCGTGATATGCGGGGCGGGCATTGCCGGCATTTCGGCCGCCTACCACTTGTCCGTCAAAAGAGGGGTGAAAAACATCCTCATTATCGACGAGCGCCCTCCCCTCACTCTCACCAGCGACAAATCCACAGAATGCTACCGCAACTGGTGGCCCGGACCCGGGGACGCTATGGTGAGTTTTATGAACCACAGCATCGATCTGCTGGAGGCGATGGCGCTCGAGACTGACAATATCTTCAATCTCAGCCGGCGCGGCTACCTTTTCCTGACTGGGGACGTTGCGCGCGCCGATACGCTCAGGGATTCCGCCGCCGAAATCTCACAACTGGGTGCCGGGCCGCTCCGCGTGCATGACGGGGGGTCTTCTCCTCAGGTTTACAGACGCTCGCCTGCGAACGGCTTCGAAGGCGAGCCATCCGGCGCCGACCTGATCCTCGATACGGAAGTAATCATGGCGCACTATCCCTTCGTCACAGAGAAGGTGGTGGCAGCCCTCCACACCCGCCGCTGCGGATGGTTCAGCGCCCAACAGATGGGCATTTACATGCTGGAGCAAGCCATATCTCACGGCGCGCGGCTGCTCAACGCCAGGGTGACGGGCGCAACGACACGGGGGGGACGAGTACGCGCAGTGCGGTTTCAGAGTGCTGATGGGGACAATCAGGTTAGCACTGACACGTTCGTCATCGCCGCCGGACCGTACATCAGAGATGTGGCCGCTATACTCGGCATAGAAGTGCCAGTTCTCAACGAGCTGCACGCGAAGATCGCCTTCCGAGACCGCTTAGGCGTG
>CAJWGI010000214.1 GCA_913031335.1 uncultured Anaerolineales bacterium
GTCAAGGCTCTGCCTGCCAGACCGTTGATACCTCGGTTGATACCTCGGCGTTCTTGATCGCTGAAGTCGATTCTTCCGCTTTGTCCGAATGGGAATTGTGGGAATTGGAGTTGGAGAAGAGGAGAGCGGGCAGAGAGGCAGCAATGAATGAAGCGTGTATGCGTGGTTTCAGCGGATCAGGACCAGTGATGTTTGCCAACTCACCAATGCGTCTGGAAGACATCGGGGGTATCTTGCCCTATGGCCTGGTGGAAGGCAGTCATGTGACTCCAATTGATCACATGTACTTCTCTCCAAAGGATTGGTCGCTGGGCCGCGACGCCTACGAGGTCCGGGCGATTCAGGACGGAGTCATCTTCGAGCTGCAAGCACGCGACATCTTCACAGACACCAATACTCCCAAACCACGTGAATGGCGGATGGAGATCGTCCATTCGTGCACGTTTACGAGCTATTTCGATTTGCTTACCTCGATTCACCCAGACCTTGAGTCGGTGTGGTCTGTAACAGGGCAGTTGCCAAGTGGAGGGATTCCGGTTTCGGCGGGGCAGTTAGTTGGATGGGTCGGAGCGCAAACACTCGATTTTGGTGTCTACGACTGGGAAATTGTGCTCCCGGGATTCGTAGAGCCTTCGCATTACGACGCGGAGCCTTGGAAGATCCATACCGTGGATCCGTTCCCATACTTTCCCGCTGAAATTCGTGACGCACTCCTCACAAAAGTCGAACGGAAGGTGGAACCCCGTGCAGGTAAGATTGATTACGATATCGACGGGCGTTTGGTCGGGAACTGGTTTGAACAAGGAACTCGGTGGTACTGGGGTGCTCCCGACAATTGGCGACTCTGGGATGGGCACCTCGCTATCGTTCCGGATGCCATCGATCCAACACTGTGGTGGTTCTCGATTGGTAACTACGAGGGTGTAGCAGCGCAACTTCGACTCCTAGGGGAACAGTTAGACCCGCGGGAAGTATCGGCTGAGACAGGTGCTGTCACCTACTTGCTGACTGCCAGGGATCCTGGGACACGAGATGGTGTTGCGCTGGTCGAGATGACCGGCCCTCGAACCGTGAAGGTCGAGGTGCTCCCCGGCCTGGTTGCTGCTGACGTAATGGGTTTCACGGGTACAGCCAAGATTTATGAGCGGTGACCGAGGAGGTTCAGATCCCGCCTCCACGTGTGCAGCTCGTAGGTCGCCGCGAATAGCGAGATTAGCATCTACGAGACGGGTCTCCTCGATTCGGGCACTATTTGGGTCTCAGTGGAAGCTGGCGAATTGTGGCTAGCGCACTCCCCTGATGGGCAGAGGCGCGATCTGTAAGAAGCGTGCGCGTATCTACACCCGGGGACCGGTGTTGCCACACCCCGCCCCCTTCACGGGATGGGTGAGACATGCATGGAGCACGACTTGATGCCTGCGAACACAAATCTTCTGCATCAACCATTCTCAAGGAGGGCACAATGAAACTGGGAATCATGGCCGGATACTCTGGCGCGAATATCAACCTGCCGTTGCAGCTCGTGCAGGAAGCCGACCGGCTCGGATACCACTCGGTGTGGACGGCGGAGGCATACGGCTCGGATGCGGTCACCCCACTGGCATGGCTGGGCGCATTGACCGAAAGAATCCACCTCGGCACCGCCATAATGCAGATGCCGGCCCGTACCCCGGCCAACACCGCCATGACCGCCATGACACTCGACCAGCTTTCCGGTGGGCGCTTCCTGCTCGGGCTGGGGCTATCCGGCCCGCAGGTGGTCGAAGGCTGGCACGGGCAACCCTACGGCAAGCCGCTAGCACGTACCCGTGAATATGTGCAGATTGTGCGCGCCATCTTCGCCCGCAACGCGCCGCTGCAGCATCAAGGCGACCACTACCAGATACCCTATCAGGGCGCGGACGCGACCGGATTGGGCAAGCCGCTCAAGAGCATATTGCATGGCCGCGCCGACCTGCCCATCTATCTAGCCGCCATCGGACCTAAGAATGTGCAGCTCAGCGCCGAAATCGCCGATGGTTGGCTGCCCATTTTCTTCGCGCCGCAGCATTACGACGCAGTCTTCAAAGCGCATATCCAAACCGGGTTGGCGCGCGCCGATGGCGACAAAACCAGCGCCGAACTTGATATTGCCCCCTCGGTAACCGTCATCCTTGCCGATGACCTGCAGCAGTGCTTCAACATGATAAAGCCGGTGCTGGCGCTCTATGTAGGTGGCATGGGCGCGCGCGGCAAGAATTTCTATCACGACCTCGCCTGCCGCTATGGATTCGAGGCTGAGGCCGACGCCATTCAGGACCTTTATCTTGCCGGAAAGAAAAACGAAGCCATCGCTGCCGTGCCGGACGAGCTGGCCGACGCCGTCTCGCTCTGCGGGTCCAGAGCGCGCATCAAAGATCGGCTGCAACTCTGGCTGCAGAGCCCCGCCACCACGCTAAACCTGATGACCTTCGACTCCACCGTGGTGCGCCTGATGGCCGAGTTGCTGCTCTAGCCTTGCTCCAACCCGCCGGTCGTAGTAGACTTCAAGTCGCATCAGTTTCAGATTCTGGAGCCCCCCAATGACCGAAAAACTCAACAAATACAGCTCCCGCATAACCCAACCCAAATCGCAGGGCGCATCGCAAGCCATGCTCTACGGCACCGGCCTGACCGAAGCCGATATGGACAAGGCACAGGTCGGCATCGCCAGCATGTGGTACGAGGGCAACACCTGCAACATGCATCTGAACGAGCTTTCCGCCGAGGCCAAACAGGGCGTAGATGCAGCCGGCATGGTCGGCATGCGCTTCAACACCATCGGGGTAAGCGACGGCATCGCCATGGGTACCGACGGCATGAGTTATTCGCTCCAGTCACGCGAGATCATCGCCGATTCGATTGAGACGGTGATGTGCGCGCAATGGTACGATGCCAACATCTCCATCCCAGGCTGCGACAAAAACATGCCCGGCTGCATCATCGCCATGGGGCGGCTGAACCGCCCGGCGCTGATGCTCTATGGCGGCACCATCCGCGCTGGATGCTACGCCGAGCAGCCGCTCGATATCGTCTCTGCCTTCCAGAGTTACGGGGAACACATCGCCGGCAGTATCGATGAGGAGAAGCGCCGCACCATCGTGCGCGAGTCCTGCCCCGGGCCGGGCGCGTGCGGCGGCATGTACACTGCAAACACCATGGCCTCCGCCATCGAAGCGCTGGGCATGTCACTTCCCTTCAGCGCGTGTACACCAGCGGAAGACCCCGCCAAGGCTGATGAATGTCGCCGCGCCGGCGCGGCCATCCGCGCGCTGCTCGAGCGCGACATCAGGCCACGCGACATCATGACGCACGACGCCTTTGAGAACGCCATGGTCACGCTGACCGCGCTAGGTGGCTCGACCAACGCG
>CAJWGI010000215.1 GCA_913031335.1 uncultured Anaerolineales bacterium
CCATGACAGCTGAACTAATCCTGACGGAAGATCAGGTGCGGGAAATGATTGCGCACGCGCAATCCACACTACCCAACGAGGCCTGCGGCCTGCTGGGAGGCAGGACCGGGCGCGTGCAGGCAGTATATCCGGGCGCAAACGCCGAGCGCAGCCCAGTGCGTTATCGCATGGACCCGCAAGAACAGCTGCGCGCCATGGACGCAATCGAACTCGCAGGTAGAGATGTGGTCGGCATCTTTCACTCACATCCGCAGGGGCCGCCAGTTCCCTCGCCCACAGACCTTGCGCAGGCGTATTATCCGGATGCGGTGTATATTATCCTGGCGCGGCAGGGGACCGGAGAATGGCAGATTCGCGGATATAATTTGTCGAACGGTCAGAGCCGGAAAGTGGCGCTGCGGGTAGAATCGGCATCACGGCTGGCTAACAGGAAACGCAGGAGCGACTGAAATCTTCGAGGGCAGGCGGCAATGAACCAGATAATCGCCATTCTCATGGTTGCACTCGCATACGTGATCGGCGCGGTGCCGGTCGGGTTGCTAATAGTAAAACGCATGACCGGAAAGGACATCCGTATGGTCGGCAGCGGGCGCTCGGGTGCCACCAATGTCATCCGCGCCGCCGGAATGGCCGCTGGCATCACAACCGCGCTGCTCGACCTGGTGAAAGGCGCGTTGCCAATCTGGTTGGTGAAACTGGTGTTGCCGGATTGGCCATGGGCGCATGTGCTGGCCGGAGTGGCCGCGGTGCTGGGCCACAATTACTCCATCTTTCTGCGCGAGGTGGTTACCAACCCGAAAACTGGCCGCGCCAGAACCGTGCTGCGCGGCGGAGCAGGAGGTGTGACCACGGTGGGTGGCGCGATTGGCCTCTGGGCGTGGACCGGGGCCATCCTCGTGCCAACCGGCGCCGCCATCCTTTTCGGGATCGGGTACGCCTCGGTGGCAACTATGTCGGGCGGCCTATTGACCACCGCGATCATGGCAGTGCGCGCCAGTCAGGGCCTCGCGCCCACTCCGTATGTGTATTACGGCCTGTCGTGTTTCGCGCTGCAATTGTGGGCGCTAAGGCCGAACATCAAGCGCCTGCTCAACGGGACAGAGCGGCTGGTGGGTTGGCGCGCCAAGCGGCTGACCGGGAAACTGACAGCCGACCCCACGGCATTGAACCGCGAGTGAGCCGTCGTTCGCGATGACAAGAAAGCAGAGAGGGAAACAACCTCCGTCTGCGCGAAAGCGTGCGCCCCGAAGCGCGAATGTACTGCTGGTTATTCTCGGGCTACTGGTGGTGGCCGCAATGGTGCTGGGGCCGCTGCTCAGTGTGCTGCGCTAAGCCGCGAGCGTTCTCAGTCGACCACAAGCAGCGCGGTCAGCGCCAGCGCTATCACTGCCACGAGAACGTGTTCCAACACCGTCCGGCCGGAGATCCCTTTGCTGTGCCCTTTCCGGATTAGGCCAACAGCCAGATGAAGCACCAACAGCAACCATGCGCCGACCACTAGCGGGGGCAGCGCCCAGTAACCGAGCACCCACATTAGTTCGGCAAGAATCAATCCAACGGCGAGGCTGTTCAAACCGGCGTGCGATGCCGGGACTCCGTAAAGGGACAACAATCTAAAAGAAATAAGCCCGCCGATTAGCAATGTGCTCGTTGCCGAGAGGGCGCCGCGCGCGCCGAGCTGCGCCACCCAGCCAAACCAGACCAGCGCCACCAGATAAGTCAGAACCGTCAACCCGATCTGCGTGTGCGCGAACGCCGGATGGCCTGCGTCAATCACCACGTATTCCGCCACCAGTACAAGCACTAACAGCGTCGCGCCGGCCAGAAGCCCCGCAAACCAGAGTGGTGCTCCGGAAAATCCGTTCAGCAGCACGCCCACGCTCAAGGCCGTCAGGGCGGGCACAATCCAGTGGCGCAGCGGCCGCAGGTCTAATGGGTCTTGAGGCATCAGAGGGTGGCTGCGCATCAGCACGTCCGTCCCGGTAGTGATTAAAGCAGTCAGCAGCAAAAGCAGAATCAACTGGCCGTCAACGCGCACGCTAATCGGTGAGCCAAAAAGCGTCGCTGCCCAGATACGCGTGGGAAGATGTAGAAAGCGGGATACCGCATACCCCAATCCAATCACCGCAGTCAGCACGCTCAATTGGTCGGTGCGGGGAAAGAAACGCAGCCGCTTGTGTGGCATAGTCGCATTCTAACAGGGCGCTGCACCCGTGTCAAAAGCCGCTAACATATAATCAGCACCATGGTCACAACAGGGGCGCTCGTGGCTACCGGCGCGTTGCTTGCCGGCGGCGTCATCAACTACTTCGCAGACCAATTGCCCCGCAAGAGTCGGTTGACACGCCCGCTGTGCGAGCGATGCCACACCCCGCTGCCGCCGCAGCGGTGGTTTGCGCTGACGCGTTCACTGTTCGGTGGTTGTTCTTGCGCAGCCGACCGAGTCCCTCGTCATGTCATTGTGGAATTGGCGGCAATACTTGTTTTATCGGAGCTTAAGGTCTCGTTTCCCGCTGGGGTGCAATTCTGGTTGTTGGCGCTGCTGCTCGCCTGTTTCAGCCTGATAATAATCATTGATCTGGAACACAGGATAATCCTCAAATACGTCGCCGCCATGACTGCAGTCGCAGCACTTTCATATGGCCTATTGGGAACGCAACGGGGATGGGGTGAGACGCTTGGCGGAGGCGTGGCCGGATATGGATTGATGTATCTGGTTTTCCTTGGCGGCAGACTGTTCGTGCGCGCCGCCGGACGCCATCAGGACACAGCAATCACCGAGTTCGCGCTGGGGCGCGGCGATATCAGCCTAGGAGCCATCATCGGGTTGGCAGCCGGTTGGCTCGGGGTGTTGCCAGCCCTGTTTTGTGGAGTTTGCGCCGGGGGCTTGGGCGCTCTAATCATACGCTTGCGCCGGGATTACCGCCCCTTCACTGCCATGCCTTACGGGTTGTTTTTGATGTCAGGGGCAGCCGCGTTTCTCTGGCTTCAGGCCGCCATCTGACCCCTCGGTAGCGCGACCCTTTAGCGCGGTAAAGCGCGTTACGCCCAAACATTGTCATTCTGAGCGCCGCCAGGCGCGAAGAATCTCTACAACTACCGCTAATCATAGGGATTCTTCGGTGCTACGCGCCTCAGAATTACAGCTGGTGAACTCCCGTTTCACCGACAACGGTTAGGTCCAACCCTGCCCGTGCAGTTGCGCAAAGAGGTCTCCGCGAGCGGCATTTACTCTCGCCGCACTTCAGCGGCGGCAACAATCTGGCCGGATTTCTCGAACTCAAGTGTCAGATTAACGGTTTGCCCGTACTCCAGCGGCGCATGTAAACCCATTAGCATGATGTGGTAGCTCAGGGGCTGGA
>CAJWGI010000216.1 GCA_913031335.1 uncultured Anaerolineales bacterium
GCGGGAGGAGAATACCCGCGTAACCCGAATGGCTCGCTAGCTGACATAGCCGGAATCTGTAATCGTGCCGGGAATGTGCTTGGCCTTATGCCGCATCCGGAGAATCATGTGCATCGGTATCAACACCCGCGCTGGACGCGCTCAGAAAGTGGCGGTTTGGGGCTGCGCCTATTTGTTAACGGCGTAAAATATGCTGAGCAATTGTGAATGAAAATAGTGTGCTAAACGCAGAGCGGTTGCACGCATTGCTCGGGGAGGGATTGCAGCAAACAGAATTGCGATTACCGGGGAAGCGCTCTGGGAAGGTGCGCGATTCGTACCAGCTACAGAAGGGACGGCTGCTGCTGGTTACGACCGACCGACTTTCGGCCTTCGATCTCATCCTTGCCTGCGTGCCTTACAAAGGCCAGGTGCTCAACCAACTTGCGGCGTGGTGGTTCGAAAAGACGGCTGACATTATTCCCAATCACGCGGTTTCGGTGCCGGACCCGAACGCGCTCGTTGCGCGGCAGGCGCGCCCGTTCACTGTTGAGGTGATTGTGCGGGGTTACATTTCCGGCGTGACCAAAACGGCGCTGTGGTACCGGTACTCGCTGGGTGAAAGAGATATTTACGGGCATACGTTCTCAGATGGGCTCAAGAAAAATCAGGCATTGCCACTGCCGATTATTACCCCGACCACGAAAGGCGGGCCGACCGGCCACGATGAGCGCTTGACCTGTGCGGAGGTGGTGCAACGAGGATTGCTTGATGAAGACACCTGGGACCATGTGCAGGCTGCAGCACTTGATATCTTCAGGCGAGGGCAGGAAATCGCACAACGTGCTGGGTTAATCTTGGTAGATACGAAATACGAATTTGGCCGGGGAGCTAACGATGATGTGATGCTGATAGATGAGCTGCACACGCCGGACTCCTCGCGTTTTTGGAGAGCTGACAGCTACGCGGAGCGATTCGAAAGCGGCAAAGAGCCGGAGAATTTTGACAAAGAGTTCGTGCGCCTAGAATACGCAGCACAGGGCTATCGAGGGGATGGCCCGCCGCCGCAGATGGGCGCGGAACTCTGGGTGGCGGCTAGCCAACGCTACATCTCTATCTACGAGATGCTCACCGGGCGCGCGTTCGTACCGGGAACGTATCCGGTGGAACCGAGGTTAAAAGAGAATCTGCTAACTACCGGGGTTTTGGGCGAGGCACGGTGATGAATCCGGTTGACTGGGAGGTCTGATGGGAACTCAACCGCCACTGGTCGTGATTGTGATGGGGTCTCGGTCTGACGCGGCGCATTGCGAGGAAATCGCAGCGGAGGCACGCAGCTACGGGATGCAAGTTGTCACGCGCATCGCCTCTGCGCACAAAACTGCGGCACATGCGTTATCGGTGTTGCAGGAATACGAACAAGAAGCACGCCCTAGGGTGTACATCACCGTGGCCGGGCGGAGCAATGCGCTCTCCGGATTCGTGGATGGTGCGGTGAAAGCGCCCGTGATCGCGTGCCCACCTGCGAGCCAGTCGTATGGGGGTGCGGACGTGTTCTCGTCGCTGCGCATGCCGTCGGGTATCGCGCCGGGGGTGGTTTTGGAGCCGCGCAATGCTGCACTGCTTGCGGCGAAAATTCTGGGGCTGGTTGATAAGAAAGTGCGCGCGGCTGTGATCGCGGCGCAGTCGCAACGGCGGGAGCGGATTATCTCCGATGACGATGAGATTCAATGATGCGTGTTGATAAGCCGCGAGAAGAATGCGGAGTTGTCGGGTTGTACGCGCCTAGCGACGATGTCGCTCGCCTGACGTTTTTTGGGCTACACGCATTGCAGCACCGGGGTCAGGAAGCGGCCGGGATTGCCGTTTCTGATTGCAACCGGGTGCGGTTGCAGAAGGGCACTGGGCTGGTGACGGCGGCATTCACAGAGGAGAAACTAGCGCCAATGCGGGGTTCGTTTTCAATTGGGCACACTCGTTACTCGACCACTGGCTCATCGGTCGCCCGAAACGCGCAGCCCTTTTTGGTGGAAACGCGTCATGGACCGCTCGCAGTTTCTCATAACGGGAATCTCACGAACGCGGGTGAGTTGCGGAACGATCTGCTGCAGCGGGGCATTGGGCTTGCATCATCATCCGATAGCGAGGTGATGACCATGATGCTGGCCGGAGCGGAAGGGGCGAGCTGGGAGGCGCGCATTGGTAGTGCCATGGCGAGCTGGGAGGGTGCTTTTTCGCTTACCGTACTTACCCGCAACAACGTGTATGCGGTGCGTGACCGCTGGGGATATCGGCCACTGAGCGTGGGCCAGCTGCCCGGTGGAGGGCACGCAGCCGCGTCGGAGACGGGGGCGCTGCACACAATCGGTTGTAGAGCTATTCGCGAGGTGCAGCCCGGCGAGATTGTCGCGCTTGGTCACCCCGCGCTTAGGGTGATACAGGCTGTGCCGGCGGCGGACGAGCTGGCCCGCTGTGTGTTCGAGCACGTGTATTTTTCGCGCCCGGACAGTTTCTGGGATGGCAGGAGTGTGCATGCGGTGCGGCAGCGCCTGGGTCGAGAACTGGCGCGCGAGGCTCCGGTGGTTGCTGACTTGGTGGTTGCAGTGCCGGATTCTGGAGTGCCGGCGGCCATTGGATATTCCCGCGAGTCCGGCATTGAATTCAACGATGGATTTATAAAAAACCGCTATATCGGGCGCACCTTCATTGAGCCGACGCAATCGTTACGTCGGCAAGGCGTTGCGTTGAAATTCAATGTTCTGGCTGAGAATTTGCGAGGAAGGCGCACAATAGTGATTGATGACAGCATAGTGCGTGGCACAACGGCCGGGCCGCTGGTCAAAATGCTGCGCGATGGCGGCGCAGTGGAGGTGCATGTGCGCATCACCTGCCCGCCAATTCGCCATCCGTGCTTTATGGGCGTGGATATGGGAACGCACGAGGAATTGATCGCGTACCGCATGTCGGTGGAGGAAATCCGTGCGCACATCGGCGCAAATTCCCTCAGTTTCCTCTCTCTCGAGGGCATGATGCGCGGCGTCGGCCGCGAGCGGGGATACTGCCATGCGTGCTTCAGCGGTGAATACCAGTTTGAACCCGTGCCGAGTGCAAAAAAGGCGGAATTTGAGGCGGCGATTGTCTAAGCGATGAGATGAATGTACTCATTGTCGGGTCTGGTGGCCGCGAGCATGCGCTTGCGTGGAAAATAGCTCAATCCCCGCAGCTTGGTCAACTTTACATTGCGCCTGGAAATGCCGGTACAGCTGCGGTGTTGCCGGGTCAGAGCGAAAATGTGGAGTTGCGAGCGGATGATGGAGCCGGACTGGCCGCGTTTTGCAGGGAGAAAGCAATCCGGCTGGCGATCATCGGCCC
>CAJWGI010000217.1 GCA_913031335.1 uncultured Anaerolineales bacterium
GCAGAAAATCAACGCCGAGGTAGCCGCCGAGCGCGAAGTGCGCGTGAACATCCTGCCGCGTGCGGAAGCCTTTCAGATTCCGGATTTGATTCGCACAAAAATCAATCTACTGCCGGAAGGCATCACCGAAGTGCGCACAGTGGAAATCGTCGGGTTGGATTTGCAAGCCGATGGGGGTACGCATGTTGCCAACACCGCTGAGGTCGGCGAAATCCGCGTGGTGGATTACAAGAGCAAAGGTAGAATCAACAAGCGGATAGTCGTAGAAATTGATGGGTGACTAATGGCGTTTCAACCGGTCAAATCCAAACTTGATATTCAAGAACTCGAACTGGGCGTTCTTGAGTTCTGGCAGCAGCGCGATATTTTCACGCGCTCGATGGAAGCGCGCAGGGATGGGCCGACTTACGTATTCTACGAGGGGCCTCCCACCGCCAACGGGAAGCCGGGCAGCCATCATGTACTCTCGCGTGTCTTCAAGGACATCTTTCCGCGCTATCGTGCCATGAACGGCAACTATGTGCTACGGCGCGGCGGCTGGGACACGCACGGGCTGCCGGTCGAAATCGAAGTCGAAAAGCAACTGGGTCTGAGCGGAAAAGAGCAGATTGAAGCTTACGGCGTCGGCGAATTCAACGCGCGCTGCCGCCAATCGGCCTTTGATTATATTCAGGAATGGGAAAAACTGACTGACCGTATCGGCTTCTGGGTCGATCTCGAAACGGCTTATGTCACATTTGAAAACGATTACATTGAATCAGTATGGTGGATTTTGAAACAACTGTGGGAAAAAGACTTGATCTATCGTGGTTTTAAAGTGGTGCCCTACTGCGCGCGCTGCGGCACGCCGCTTTCTGACCATGAAGTTTCACTGGGCTATCAAGAAAATACGCCCGATCCTTCGGTGTTTGTGCGCTTCCCGCTGCAGGATGACCCCAATGTTGCGCTGCTGATCTGGACGACCACCCCATGGACGCTGCCCGGCAACGTGGGCGCAGCCGTGCATGCGGATGTGGTTTACGCCACCGTGCAGCTCGAAGACGGCAAACAGCTGATTCTCGCCAAAGAATTGCTGCGGAAGGTGTTGGGTGAGGAAAGCAAATACACGATCCTCGCTGAGCAGCGCGGCGCCGAATTGGAAGGGCTGCGCTATCAACCGCCGTACAGTTTTCTGCCCTTTGAAGAAGAGGCGCATTATGTGGTGCTGGCGGATTTTGTCACCACCGCTGAGGGCACCGGTGTGGTGCACATGGCAGCCGCTTTTGGGGCGGACGACATGGAAATGTCGCGGGAGCACAATTTCCCGGTGCTGATGACGGTGGACGAGCGCGGCTCTTTTGTGGAGGCGGTTACTCCGTGGGCCGGCATGTGGGTCAAGGACGCTGATGCGCTAATCACCGAGGAACTGCGCGAGCGCGGTTTATTGCTCAAATCGGGCATTTATCTGCACACATATCCATTCTGCTGGCGTTGCAACACGGCGCTGCTTTATTACGCGCGCAGCACCTGGTACATCGCTACCACGAAACACAAGCAGCAATTGGTGCAGTTGAACCAGACCATCAACTGGTATCCAGGTCACATTCGTGACGGGCGCTTCGGCAACTGGCTGGAAAACAACGTCGATTGGGCGCTGGGGCGCGAGCGCTTCTGGGGTACGCCGCTGCCGATCTGGATTGACGAAGATGGGGAGACGCTGCTGGTGGGTTCATTGGCAGAACTCTCCAAACTGGCAGCCCGCGATCTTTCCGGTCTCGATCTGCACCGTCCCTATGTGGACGAGATCACGTTTCCTAATCCCATAACCGGCAAGGTCATGCGCCGCATCCCGGAAGTGATCGATTGTTGGTTTGATTCGGGTGCGATGCCGGTAGCACAATGGCATCATCCGTTTGAAAACCACGCGGAGTTCAGGGAGCAGTTTCCCGCTGATTATGTCTGTGAGGCGGTGGACCAGACGCGCGGCTGGTTTTACTCGCTGCACGCCATCGCCACCATGCTGTTTGATAGCGTGGCCTTTAAGAATGTGGCCTGTCTGGGGCTGATTCTGGATGGCGAAGGGCAGAAGATGTCCAAGTCGAGGGGCAATAGCGTCGACCCATGGGCTGTGCTGGACAAGCACGGCGCGGATGCCTTCCGCTGGTATCTGTATACCGCAAGCCCGGCTGGGCAGGAGCGGCGCTTTTCGGTGGATCTGGTGGGCGCGGTGGTGCGTAATTTCACGCTGACGCTGTGGAACACCTATGCATTTTTTGTGACTTACGCCAATCTGGATAGATGGTTGCCGGGTGGCGGCGCGCCGCCCCTACGATCGGATTTGGACAAATGGATCTTATCTGAATTGCACGCGCTCACGCGCGATGTATCTCACGCGTTGGAGAATTACGATGCCACCGGTGCGACGCGCCCGATTGAGGGTTTTATCGATTTGCTTTCCAATTGGTATGTGCGCCTTTCACGGCGGCGGTTCTGGAAATCGGAGGACGACGGCGACAAGCAAGCTGCATATGCAACGCTGTACGAATGTCTGCTGACGGCGAGTGAATTGCTGGCGCCTTCCATGCCCTTTATCGCCGATGCGCTTTATCGCAACCTGGCCCTTAGCGCTGACCCCGCTGCGCCCGAATCCGTGCATCTGGCGGACTGGCCCGAGTTTGACGCTGACGTCATCGATGAAACATTGAACCATGAAATGCGTCTGGTGCAAAAACTGGTCTCGCTGGGGCACAATGGCCGCCAGCGCGCCCGGTTGAAGGTGCGCCAGCCGCTGGCAGAGGCGGCTTTTTGGGCGGGCAGCCACGCCGGGGTTGAGTTGATTGCGCGCTATGCGGATTTGATCGCGGAGGAGTTAAACGTCAAAAAAGTGCGCTCGCTGGACTCGGTGACTGAGGCGATTGCTTATTCTTTGCACCCGCTCCCAAAACAGCTGGGGCAACAATATGGCAAACGCTTCCCGGAGATTCGGCAGGCTTTGCTGGCATTGCCGCCGACGGAAACCGCGCGCGCGCTTCTGGCCGGGGAAGCGGTGGCGGTGCAGCTGGCAGCAGAAGCGGTTGAGGTTATGCCGGATGAAGTGGAGGTGCGCCTGACCGCGAAAGAAGGGTTCGCGGTGGCCGAAGAGAGCGGGCTAGTGGCGGCGCTGGTGACCGAACTGACGCCGGAACTGCTGCGCGAGGGGCTAGCGCGCGAGGTGGTGCGCCGCGTGCAGGATTTACGCAAATCGAGTGGCTTCGAGATTTCTGACCGCATCCACATCACGTATACTGCTTCGGGGCAACTGGCGCAGGCGATCGAAGAACAACGCGCGTACATCATGGGCGAGGTGTTGGCATCATCGTTGACG
>CAJWGI010000218.1 GCA_913031335.1 uncultured Anaerolineales bacterium
TGGTACTTTTCCAGCCAGAACAGGGCCGAATTAAGCAAGAATTGAACCACCTCGCAACGACCGTAATCGAAAATAAGCGTGCCCCAGTCCGGGTGCGTGCCACGGCGTGGGTCGGCATGCTCGTAAAGATGAGTGCCATCGAATAAGCTCAACCCGTGTTCATCGTGGGGGAAGTGCGCGGGCACCCAATCGAGGATGACGCCAATGCCAGCGCGGTGCAGCCTGTCCACGAACGCCATGAAGTCATGCGGACTTCCGTGCCGACTGGTGGGTGCGAAAAAACCGAGCGTCTGGTAGCCCCACGAGCCGTCAAAGGGATGCTCGGTGACGGGCATCAATTCCACGTGGGTGAAGCCCATTTCAAGCACGTACTGCACCAGTTTCTGCGCCAGCTCACGATAACTAAGCAGGCCGCCGTCGGCCGCGCGCCGCCACGAAGCCGGGTGCACTTCATACACCGAGATTGGCGCTGTGGGAGACTGCCGCTCAGAGCGCGCCGCCATCCACTCACAGTCGCCCCAGTGGAAGCCCGGCAGCGCGCACACCACCGAAGCGGTTTGCGGCCGCAATTCGCAGGCGAAACCGTGCGGGTCAGCTTTCAGCACCGGACCGTAACCGTCCGCTCCAGTGATTTCGTATTTGTACAACTCCCCGGCACGCAGCTCGGGTACAAACAGCTCCCAGATTCCGGAAGCGCCGCGCACGCGCATAGGGTGGCGACCACCATCCCACTGATTGAAATCACCGACCACGCTGACGCGGCGCGCGTTGGGCGCCCATACGGCGAAACCCACGCCCTCCACACCCTGATGCCAGAGCGGATGCGCGCCCAGTTTCTCGTATAGGCGAGTGTGATTGCCCTGCGTGAAGAGATTCAGGTCATCGTCAGAAAGCACAGGCGAAAACCGAGTTGAATTGGTCATATCAGGACGAGCGCCTACGGCCTGCGGGCATTATACCGGTTTCTGTGCGCAAACCGCCCGACGCCGCGATGGTATAATCACTGGCGGAGGGTCAACTCATGGAAATCGCATGGTACGGGCATTCATGTTTTCGGATGATGGAGCGCAACGCCGCCGCAATCGTCACCGACCCGTTTGACAAAAGCATCGGTTTCGCGCCCCCGCGCCTGAAAGCGGATGTGGTCACTGTGAGCCACGACGCGCCCGGGCACAGCAATCTCTCCATAGTGAAAGGCGCGCGCGCCATCACCGGGCCGGGCGAATATGAAATCGGGGGCGCATTCATCACCGGGGTACGCACCTCGGCGGGGGAGCCGGAAAACGGCGCTGAGCCGCCGCCGGAAAACACCGCCTATGTGATCGAGTACGATTCCGCCAGCGTCTGCCATCTGGGAGACCTGAGCGCCATCCCCTCGCAGCCGCAGGTGGAGGCGCTGGGCACAGTGGACGTGCTGCTGGTCCCGGTCGGCGGCGGGAAGGGGTTGAATGCGGCTCAGGCCGCTGAGATAATCAGCCTGATTGAGCCGTCTATTGTGGTGCCGATGCACTTCAGAACGAGCAAAACGAAACTGAAACTGGACCCGCTCAGCCGGTTTCTGAAAGAAATGGGCCTCGGCAAGCCGCCGCCCGAGCAAAGCCTGAAGGTGGCCAAGTCCAGCCTTCCGGAGGAGACGCAGGTGGTGGTGCTGGAGCCGAAGGGCGGCTAGCGTCCCCGGCGGGCGACGCCACCGCCAGCGAGCATGGTCAAACTTATCCTTAGCTGGGACATAAAACCGGACCTCGAGCAAGAGTATTTCGAGTTCGTGGTGCGCGAGTTCGTACCCGGCATCACCAAACTGGGCATTAAACCTACAGACGCATGGTACACGCTCTACGGTGATTGCTCGCAGATTCTCACTGGCGGCGTGGCCAAAGACACAAGCGCGGTGCAAGATATCTTGAGCAGCGAGGAGTGGGACGCTCTCGAGAGCCGGTTACTTGAATTTGTGGAGAATCTGGAGCGCAAAGTGGTGCCCGCCCGCCAGGGGTTTCAACTCTAGTTCCGGCCGCACGCTTATAGCTGCATGGCAAAACCAATCTATCTGGACCACGCCGCTACCACGCCGGTGGAGCCCGAGGTTGTCGCGGCGATGCTTCCGTACTTCGCGCAAGAATACGGCAACCCGGCCTCGGTACACCGCTGGGGGCAGTGCGCTGAACACGCGCTCAGTTCGGCGCGAGAGCAAATTGCGGGCGTGCTCAACTGCAGCGCCGACGAAATAATTTTTACCGCGTGCGGCAGCGAGAGCGATAATCTTGCGCTGCGCGGCGCGGCGCTGGCAGCGCGCGCGGCCGGGCGTGGAAATCATCTCATCGTCTCGGCGGTGGAGCACCCAGCCGTGCTTGACACTGCCCGGCAGTTGCGGGAGCGCCACGACTTTGAGTTGTCCGAACTGCCGGTGGACGAACATGGCTTGACCTCTACCGAAGACCTTTCCGCCGCGCTTCGTACCGACACCGTGCTGGTTTCAATTATGTACGCCAACAATGAAATCGGCGTGATAGCGCCCATCGCAGCGCTGGCGCGCGCGGCACACGAGAAGGGGGCGCTCTTCCACACCGATGCTGTGCAGGCGGGCAGCCAACTGCCGCTGGACGTAGAAGCGCTGGGCGTGGACATGCTCTCTCTGGGTGCGCACAAGTTTTATGGACCGAAGGGCGTGGGCCTCCTCTACGCACGGCGCGGCACGGCGCTGCAGCCCGCGCAAACCGGCGGCAGCCAGGAGGCCGGGCGGCGCGCCGGCACGCACAACGTGCCCCTGATTGTGGGCATGGCTGCCGCGCTGCAGCTCACCGAGGAACTCCGAAAACAGGATTGCCGCAACATGAAATCGCAACGCGACAGTTTAATCAGCGCAGTGCTGCGCTCGGTGCCGCACTCGCGTTTGACCGGTCACCCCGCCCGCCGGCTACCCAACAGCGCCAGCTTCGTGTTCGCCGGCATCGACGGCAACGAGCTGCTCATGCATCTCGATCTGGCCGGGGTGGCCGCCAGCTCCGGCTCCGCCTGCAAAACCGGCAGCCCGGAGCCGTCCACAGTGCTGCGCGCGCTCGGGCTGCCCCCGCGTTGGGCGCTGGGTTCATTGCGCTTAAGCGTCGGCCGACACACCGAGAGTGATGACATCGAACACACGGTTTCGGTGCTCCCCGATATCATCGAGCGAATGAGGGCGGCAGGTGATTGACGGGCAGCGCGTGGCGGTGGCGATGAGCGGCGGAGTGGATAGCTCGGTCGCAGCCGCGCTGCTGCGCGAGCAGGGCCACGCGGTATTCGGGCTGATGCTTCGCCTGTGGGGCGAACCCGGCCAGAACGGGAACGGCCACAACCGC
>CAJWGI010000219.1 GCA_913031335.1 uncultured Anaerolineales bacterium
ACGATGGTCGCTACGGCGAGAACCCCAACCGTCTGCAGCAGCACTATCAGTATCAGGTCATCCTGCAGCCCGACCCCGGCGACCCGCAGGAACTCTATCTGCGTTCGCTCGCCGTGTTGGGAATCGACGCGGCCCTGCACGACATCCGCTTTGTGGAAGACAACTGGGAGCAGCCCGCAATCGGCGCGTGGGGGCTGGGCTGGGAGGTCTGGCTGGACGGGCAGGAAATCACGCAGTTCACCTATTTTCAGCAGGTGGGTGGCGTGACGCTCGACCCGGTGGCGGTGGAACTCACTTACGGGCTGGAGCGCATCCTCATTGCGCTGCAGCGCGTGAAAGGCTTCTGCGATATCCAGTGGACGGACGACATCACTTACGGCGAAGTCAACCTGCCGGCCGAGCAGCAGCACAGCCGCTACTATTTTGAGGTGGCGGACGTGGAGCGGCTGCGTTCGCTCTATGACCTGTGTCAGGCCGAAGCTGCAACCGCGCTGCAGGCCGGTTTGCTGCTGCCGGCTTATGACTACGCGCTAAAGTGCTCGCATACCTTCAATGTGCTCGATACGCGCGGCGCGGTCGGCGTCACCGAGCGGGCACGCTTTTTCGGCGACATGCGCGCGCTGGTGCGGCAGGTTGCGCAGGGGTATGTCGAGCAACGCCGTGAGCTGGGCTTCCCGCTGCTGGCCGCGGAGCAGGCCGAGGCGCCCGCTGTGCCTGTGCCGGATTTGCCGCAGCCGCCGGCCGATCCGCAGGCATACCTGCTTGAAATCGGGGTGGAGGAGCTTCCGGCGGGGGACCTCGCCGGCGCGCTCGCGCAACTGCGCGAACAGGTTCCCGCCTTGCTGGCGGAGCGGCGTCTGCCACACGGGGAGATTCGCGTGTGGGGCACGCCACGCCGGCTGGCGGTGCTGATTGAGGAACTGCCTCCGCGCCAGCGGCAGCTCGAAAAGGTGGTGCGCGGCCCCTCGCTGCGCGATGCTTTCGACGCCGAGGGCAACCCCACTCGCGCCGCGAAAGGCTTCGCGCGCGGCCAGCGGGTCCATGTTTCCGATCTGAAACGGCGCGAACTCGATGGCGGCGCTTACGTCGTCGCGATTGTGCGCGAAGAAGGGCGGCCATTGCCCGAGGTTCTGGTCGAGATTGCGCCTGCCATTCTGGACGGGTTGCGTTTTGAGCGCAGCATGCGCTGGCTGCCGGGGGCCGACTCGATGGCCTTCTCGCGCCCGATACGCTGGCTGCTCTCGCTGCTGGGAAGTGCCCGCTTGCCGTTTGAATACGCCGGGCTGACCGCCGGGCGCGAGACGCGCGCGCTGCGCGCGGCGCATGCGCAGCCGCTTGAAGTGCCCGAGGCGAGCGCCTATGTGGCGCTGCTGGCGCAGCACCGCGTGATGCTTGAACCGGCCGAGCGGCGCGAATGCATCGCGACTGATGCGCGCCGGCTGGCAGCCGGGGTAGAGGGCGAGATTGCGCCGGACGACGAGCTGCTGGCCGAGGTCGCGAATCTGGTCGAGTGTCCCACTGCCTTTCTGGGCGAATTTGACCCCGATTTTCTGCAGCTCCCGCAGCCGGTGCTGACCGCGGTGATGAAGAAACAGCAGCGCTATTTTCCGGTGGTCAAGGACGGAGCGCTGCTTCCCTTTTTTGTTGGCGTGCGCAACGGCGCGGCTGAGAACCTTGAACTGGTGGTCGAGGGCAATGAGCACGTCATCCGCGCGCGCTTTGCGGATGCCAGCTATTTTGTGCGTCAGGATAGCCAGCGCGCGCTGCCGGAGTTCCGCGCCGGACTGAGCCGACTGGTCTTTCAGGAGCAGCTTGGCTCCATGCTGGATAAATCCGAACGCATCGAGAAACTGACCGGCGAACTGGCGGCGCTGCTCGGGCTGGACGCGGCCGAGGGCGAGACCGCGCTGCGCGCTGCGCACCTGGCGAAGGCAGACCTTGCCACCAGCATGGTAGTGGAGATGACCGCGCTGCAGGGAGTGATGGGGCGCGAGTACGCGCTGGATGCGGGGGAGCCTGCGGAGGTGGCGCGCGCCATCGAGGAGCACTACTGGCCGCTGGGCGCGGGCGGGCAATTGCCGCAGGCACTGGCAGGGTTGACGGTCGGGCTGGCAGACCGGTTGGATTCGCTCGTCGGCCTGTTTGCCGTCGGGCTCACGCCAACCGGCGCGGCGGACCCATTCGGGCAGCGCCGCACTGCATTGGGGGCGGTGCAGCTGCTGCTGGGGGGCCAGATCGATGTTGACCTGCGTGCCGGCCTGCATGCAGCCGCCGCGCTGCAGCCGGTGGGCGCCGACAACGCAGTCGAGCAGGCGGCCGATTTTCTCGTCCAGCGCTTGCGCGGCGTCCTGCGCGAGCGCGGCTATCGTCACGACGTGGTGGAGGCGGCGCTGGGTGTGCAGGGCGGCAACCCGTGGAGGGCGCAGCAGGCGGCGGAGCAACTGAGCGTCTGGGTGGCGCGCGCCGACTGGCAGCCCACGCTGGACGCCTTCGCGCGCTGTGTGCGCATCTTGCCTGATGGAGACGCGGCAGTCGCGCCGGAGCCGGAGCTTTTTCGGGAAGATGCGGAGCGCGAACTGTGGGTGGCGCTGCAGGCTGCCGAATCCGCGCTGGCTGCTCAGTCGGAGCCGCCGGGCGTGGACGATTTCCTTTCCGTTTTCACGCCGACAATCCCCGCCATCACGCGCTTTTTCGATGCGGTGCTGGTGATGGACGCTGACCCCGCCGTGCGCGTCAACCGGCTGGCGCTCTTGCGCCGCGTGGCCGCGCTCGCAGACGGAACCGTGGACCTTTCAAAGTTGGAGGGGTTTTAGCGCGGGGCTGGGGAAACATGCCGCAATGAGCAAATGGACGGCCAGAGGCGGAATCCTGACGGTTGTCGGTGCACACTTTCGGCGCCTGGCCCATTGCACGTGTGGCATCACCGTCAGGAGGGCAAAGTGATCGAAGTGGGGAACCCGGTCCGGCGGGATGAAGAATCTAAATTTACATTTCCGTTGAGGGAGTGCCAGACATACGACCGCTATTACGCGCGAAAGTTTCAGGTCTCTAGTTTGTTGCAGCAAGTGCGGCGGGCGCTGCAGGACCCGGAACAAGTGCTCCACGTCAGGGTCGTGTACGATGTCACTTATTCGTACCCGCGCAGTATAACTTGTGACGACCCGGACATGATGGACGATGAATCTTTTTTGCGCGTCAACTCATTCATGGTGCTGGAACCGTGACGGGACCGATTTGCCTTGACGTGACCGACGCATGAAAGTCACCGATGAGATAAAGGCGCGCGTTGATATCGTCGAGTTAATCGGCGAGACGGTCAAGCTGC
>CAJWGI010000220.1 GCA_913031335.1 uncultured Anaerolineales bacterium
TTCCGCACCGACACCATGATGCTGGTCACGGTAGACCCGGCCGGCAACACCGCCGGAATGTTATCGATACCGCGCGACCTGTGGGTGACCATTCCCGGCTTTGAGGGCCGAGACCGCATCAACACCGCCAATTTCAAAGGGGATGCCTTCCGGCTGCCCGGTGGCGGGCCAGCCCTCGCGATGGATACCGTCAGCGCGAGCCTAGGCATACAGGTAGATCATTATGTGCGCATTAATTTCACCGCCTTTGAAACGCTCATCGACGAGATTGGCGGCATCGAAATCGACGTGCCGCAGACAATCGATGACCCCCGCTACCCGGATTGCTGCGACGGCTACGACCCTTTCTACATTTCTGCCGGACGCCGGCAAATGGACGGAAGTACCGCATTGAAATACGCGCGTACACGCGCCACCTTTGGGGCCGATTTCGACCGCGCGGCTCGGCAGCAGCAAGTGCTTCTGGCAGTGCGCGACAAAGTGCTCAGCCTGGAAATGCTGCCCACGTTGATAGCGCGCGCGCCCAAGCTCTACTCCGCCCTATCCGGGAGCTATGACACCGACCTTAACCTAGAGGAAATGGTGGACCTGATATCGCTAGCCAAGAAAATCGAGCGGGAGGACATCCAGTCAGATGTGATTGACGCAGATTACATCATGAACGAATTCACGACCGCACAGGGGGCACAGGTAGTATTACTGGACGCGCGCGCCTTTCGCCCGCTGCGGGAGCAGATGTTTTACAACCCGGCCCCGCAGCCACAGTCCACCATCGACCCGGCCGCGCTGGCCGTTGATGAAGAGGCCACTATCGAAGTGCAAAACGGGTCGGCACGCGCCGGCATCGCGCAGTCCACGGCCGATTATCTCGGCGAGAACGGCTTCAACGTGGTCAGCATCGGCAACGCCGACCAGTTCAATTACCAGGCCACCATCATCTATGATTACGCGGGGCGCTACTACACCACCCGCTGGCTGGCCGAGCATTTTGATGTGCTGCCAGCGCGCATAATCGACATGAGCGACCCCAACAGCCCGGTGGACGTACGCATCATCATCGGGCAGGACTTCGCTCTGCCCTGAGCCGAACTCGTCTAACAATAACGCCGCAGTACGCCCTGAACCTGCCCGATGTATCCGTGACCGAAGAGATTCAGGTGATTGAGCAGATGATACAGATTGTAGATATCAACGCGCTGCATGTATCCGGGCGCAAGCGCGCGGATACGCTCGTACGCGTTGTAGGCCTCGCGCTCGAATCGGCCGAACAGAGTGGTCATCGCCAACTCGGCCTCCGCCCAGCCGAAATGCGCCGCCGGATCCACCAGCACGGGCTCGCCCTGCGGGCCGACAATCACATTCCCGCCCCACAAATCGCCATGGATCAGACTGGCCGGTTGCTCCGGGATCAGATTCGGCAGGCGCTCAATCACGCGGCCCAGCAGCCTGTAATCGCCCGCGCTGAGTAATCCACGCTCCTGCGCCATACGACCCTGAAAGCGCAGCCGCGATTCAGCGAAAAACTCGTGCCCGTCTTCCGTCCACGCATTCGGCTGCGCAGTGCTGCCAATGTAATTGTCGTTCGAAAAACCGAAACGCCCTTCCACCGTGGAGTGCAACCGGGCCAGCCCCTCTCCGAGAGCGGCCCAGTAATCATCCGAGCGCGCCGCGGCTGGAAGATATTCTATCAGCAGCCAGTCATCACCATGCGCATGCACCGCCGGCACACGCACTCCCCCGGCTTGCAGCAGCGCTTGCAGACCTTCGGCCTCGCGCGCAAACATATCAGGCGGGCTGCTGCGATTGGTTTTCAGCAGCGCGGGCGGCCCATGCTCGGTCTCAAGCCAAAACACGCGGTTGATGCTGCTGCCAGAAATCGGGTGGGCGGATTGAACCGCGCCCCAGCTCTGCGCTCGCAGATATTGCTGCAGCCCCTCCCCAAGTTTCACTCGCCCTCGAGTTCCCTCAGCAAGTGCTCACACGCGCGCGCCACCATTTCATACACGCGCTCAAAACCATCCGCGCCGCCGAAATACGGGTCGGGCACGTCCAGTTCAGCGCCGGCCTGCGGGTCGAATTCGCGCAGCAGGCGGATGCGGGCACGGTCGGAATCATCGCGCGCCACGCGCCGCAGTTGCACCTGGTTCTCCCAATCCATCGCCAGCAGCATGTCGAAGCGATCAAAGTCTTGCGGGCTGACCTGCTGCGCGCGCCCGCGCAGCTCGATTCCATGCCGACGCGCGGTGACGCGCATGCGGCTGTCCGCGGGGTCGCCCACATGCCAGTTTCCGGTTCCAGCGGATGCCGTCATGTATCCAGATTGTAGGCCACGTTGTTCGAGCAGATTTTGGAACAAAGCCTCCGCCAGCGGGCTACGGCAGATATTGCCCATGCAGACGAAAAGAATCCGGGTGCATCCTCGCTCACGCCCCGGAGGGGCACTCACAGAATTCCCCGGGAAATGACGCCCGATTGGGGCCGCGCCCGATTGTCATTGCCGCGACAATCTTGCCTCCAACCCGACGCACGCCCGCGAAAACCCACGCGACGATTGTAGCGGAAATCCGGTTTTTCAGGGGCACATGCTATAATCACTTCCCCTGAGCAGACACGCAGGTAGGGAGAGCATCACTTGAGATTCCTGATAACCGGCGGCGCCGGCTTCCTCGGAAGCGCGCTGTCAAACAGGCTCGCCGCAGCCGGACATGAAGTGCGCGTAATTGACGACCTTTCCGCTGGCGACGCGGAGCGCCTTGATGACAAGGTGCTCTTCACGCGCGGCGACGTGAACGACCGCCCGAAACTGTGGACGCTCCTGCAGGATGTGGAGTGTGTCTATCATCTCGCGGCGCGCGTATCGGTGCCCCAATCGGTGCTATACCCACGCGAATATAACGCTGTAAACGTGGGCGGCACGGTCAGCGTGATGGAGGCCATGCGCGATGCCGGCGGCAAGCGCGTGGTGCTGGCCTCTTCCGGAGCCGTGTACGGTGCGCAGACCGAACAACCGTTGCGCGAGAGCATCGTGCCCAAACCGGATTCACCCTACGCGGTCAGCAAACTCTCGGCCGAATACTACGTGCGCACCATCGGCGCGCTGTGGGGATTGGAGACCGTGGCGCTGCGCGTGTTCAACGCCTATGGGCCCGGGCAGCCGCTTCCCGCCTCGCACCCTCCGGTGGTCTCCCGCTTTTTGAAAAGCGTCGCCAGCGGCGGGTCGCTGATTGTGCACGGCGAGGGATCGCAGACGCGCGATTACGTTTTCATCTCAGACGTGATAGATGCTCTCAGCGCAGCCGCAACCGCGCGCACCGTC
>CAJWGI010000221.1 GCA_913031335.1 uncultured Anaerolineales bacterium
CCGTACGAGGGGATGGCCGAGAAGAACCCCGAAATCTGCCAGATGGACCAGAACATGATTACAGCATTGCTTGGCATCAGCCCACAATGTATACGCATCGCCACCGGTGACGACAGTTGCTCGTACCTGATTGCCACCGAGGAGGTCGCCGCGAGCAGCCAATGACGCGCCTGTGGGCGTCGCAGCAATTGTTCATACCTGTATCTTCTTTATTGACGCGCAATTCAGTTGATGCTAAAATAGCTTCACGCCGAAACGTGAAACACCTTGACCGGAGACCAATATGACCACAATTAACGCCACAGAGAAAGCAGCTATTGATCCAATAGTGTCCGACGAAATCACGCTTACACCGAATGCCATGGAGCACGTAAGCAAGTTGTTGACTGAGCGCAATATGCCAGATCATGGGCTGCGCGTCTTCGTTTCAGGGGGCGGCTGTTCGGGCATGCAGTACGGGATGGCGCTGGAAGCGGAGCCGCGTGAATTCGACACCATCGTAGAAACAGATGGCGTAAAAGTCTTCCTCGACCCCACCTCACTGATGTACATGCGCGGGGCCTCGATTGATTATGTGGACAACCTGATGGGCGGCGGTTTCAGCATCGACAACCCGCAGGCGGTTGCCAGCTGCGGATGTGGACATTCCTTCCGCACCACTGATAGCGCCCCCGTGCCTACGGCGGCGGCCGGCGGTGGCTGCGCTTGCGGTTAGACGCACTCACCTCCCAAAAGAGTTAGTACAATCGGCGGCACGGTCGCTGCTCGGAATTAACATAGGGGTTACCCGCGCTGCCGGAAGATTGCCACAATTCCCGAGAGAATCCCCAGAGAGAACAACCCGGCGATCAACGCAATAGGAGGCAGAGCGCCGCCCTCCACTTCCGGCGTGGCAAAGGTCGGTTGCGCCACAGGCGGCGCGGGCGTGAAAGTGGGCAACCGCGTGGCCCGCGGGGTGCGCTGCGGCGACAGGGTAAAGCCGGCCACGGGCATCGCCGGCAGTGTCGGGGTGGGCGGGGGCTCCACTTCCGGTAGATCGTCCACTGTGGCTTCTCGCACTACCACCAATGGGGAGTACACCCAGGCACGCTCTCTCGTACCCTCAGGGTATTCGATGGCAATCCATTCTCCGAAAGCCGTACGACCCACAGCTGCGGCAAACTGACCGGCAATGAGCACGCCCACCTTCTCATAATACGTGCCCGGCCCACTGCGAACGTTCACCCGTTCGGGTACATAAACTGACGGTCCGCTCACGGTGGGGGTTGGCACGAATGTGGCTGTGACGGTGGCCGTCGCAGTCGCCGTTGCCGTAGGCGTGACCTCTTGCTCCAAAGCCGCCAGTTGACCTTTCCACAGCGCAGCCAGCAAGAACGAGAACCCGATTGACACGCATGCTCGCCGCGTTATGCGAGCAGCCACAACGCTATTCACGCTGGAAGACATCGTTCAAGGGTTTGCATGCGGTTGACATCAGAAACCCCGCTGATTCAGATTCACGCAAGTATACCGCGACTGCCGCAAGAGTTTATTCCCCAACGCGAACGGTCAGCAGCGGTACAGTCCAGTCAGTCCACTCGCTGCCGTCCGGCGCGAAAGCCGCTGCGCGCACGCCGGAGACCGGATCATACAGGCCGACAACCACACGGTACTCGCCTTGCGGCAGTGTGCTGCCGTAAGGCAACCGGCGCGCATCGCGCACTAGATGGCCCGGCTCCCAAGCGGTTGTCGGCCAGTCGCCGTTCAAGGGCGGCCCGTCAGCCTGGGCGACAATTTCACCGGCCGCATTCAGCATGTGCACAAAGACCGTCCAATCAGCGCCGAGGGACTGCTCCGCCCTCCAGAACAGCGTGAAGCGCGTTTCGACGTCTTCCTGCGACGACAGGGTGTGCCCTGCCAGTAAGACACCCGGCGCAAAGGTAGAACCGTTCTCAATTTGAGCTGCTTCTTGAACCGGAGCGCCGGGCAAGAGCCGGCCCGCATGCAGCATTAGCGAGCCGATTGCCAACCCGTTAGCGCTCACCGAGAGGCGCTCATCGAGCGAATCTCCCCAGAATGAGACGTCCAGCCGCAGCAGTGTGGGCACCGATGCTTTCCCCGAAAGTGGGATTAAGTACCTGTCGGCGTACACCGCCCCCGGCATCCAGTCGCCAGTGGGCAGCAGCCCGCCCCCGGGCCAGGTATCGAGCTTGGCAATATTCTCCATGCCACGTCCATGCACATTGAGAGCGAGGTTGTAATCCGAATCCATCTCTGCACGCCCACGCCAATACATTGTGACCTGCATGGGCTCGCCCGGATGGAGCGCCTCGTCGGTCGCAGAATAACCAAGAAGCTCAATCTCATCATCGAAAACTGCATCCGCCATGATGATATCAGCCGGCAAGTCCGTTTCCATCATTGGGCGCAGCGGTTTGTATGGCGGCGCGATGTACACAATCGCCACCACCAGTGAGACGGTGAAAAGCGCGGCCGCCATAAAACGCGCGATGAGCTGCTCACACGATTTTCCGCCCAGGATAATTACCCCGGCCGCCAGATATGTGCTCATCGCTGCAACCGCGCCCAGCGCCAGCCGTCCCTGCAAAGCGTGCTGGCGCAGCGACCAGTAGATGTTGCCAACAAGCGTAAGTGCGATAAAGAGCACTGAAAGGCAGTGCGCGAGGCGGGCCTCGCCAGATGTAGTGGGCACGGCGCCAAGCCCGCTCCGGAAGGCGCGCACGCCCCCGCCGATGGAAAGAACCACAAGAGCGGTGAACAGGGCATAAACCCATTTGCCCGGAAGCACATTGAACACCCCGAACACCCCCCAGAGTGAATACCACCAACCGCGCCACTCGAGCATCAGGGCGGGTAAACTGACCGGACCAGCGCGCGCGAACCCATAAATCTGCGCCATAGTACTGCTGCCGAGCAGCTCGCCATAAAGCACCCAATTGCGATAGAACCACCACCCACTCAGCAGCAACACACAGAATGCGACAATGATTCCATCGCGCCAGAGCCGTCGCCAATTGCCTTCGCGCCGGGTTCTCCAGAGCAGGAATGCCACCACCACAGGCGCTAGCAACAAACCAGAAAGCTTGGTGAGAATGGCAAGCCCGAGCAGCACGCCCAGTGTCCACGGGAGGATGCCGGTCTGCAGCAGGAGCGGTGGCGCTCGCTGCACGCCGGGCTCGCGCTTTGCCGCCAGCACCAACACGTACATGGTCATTGAACCGAGAAGCCAGATGCCATTGTCATTGTTCACCGAAGCGCTGATGAAAACCACCATGGGGTTGAACGCCGAAAAAGCACCTGCCAGA
>CAJWGI010000222.1 GCA_913031335.1 uncultured Anaerolineales bacterium
TTCTCCGAGCGCATTAGTGCTGCTCGCGCACGCTGCAGTGATGCACAGGTTCGGCCCGCGCGCGCCGAAAACTATCGCTACCTGACCCGAGGCGGTGTCGGGCAGCATCATCGGCACCATAAAGGGGCTGACACGCTTTGGCCCTTTGTCGCGCAAAGTGTTGGCTTCTTCGCCGAGCGTGCGCACTCCGCCGATTCCAGTTCCAATAACCGCTCCCACACGGTCTCGATTCGAATCTGTTATTTCCAGGCGCGCGTCTTTAAGTGCTTCTTCGGTGGCAGCCACGGCAAATTGCACAAACCGGTCCATGCGACGGGCATCCTTGCGGCCAAAGCGGCTGGCCGCATCGAAACCCTTCACCTCGGCCGCGAATTGGGTGCTATGTTCACCGGGGTCAAAAAGCGTGATTCTATCGATGGCGGATTCGCCCTGGATTGCGTGCTGCCAGGTGCTGGTGACGTTCAGGCCCAGCGGGTTCACCGTGCCAATGCCAGTTATGACTACTCTACTTTTCATCGCAGCTGCGCTCCTTAGCTTTCACACCCGTACCCCGCCCCATCTACAACACCCTTGCAGCGGTTAAGTTGTTCTGTGGCCGCCGATGTGGCCCTGCGATATTTCGTACGGATTGCTCACCGGTGCTTGGGTGGCGCATATGATATCATTCTTTAGAATGACTACATCGCAGAGTTGCAATCCGTGATTCTGGTTACTGGTGCCACGGGATTTGTCGGCAGCGCAGTGATGCCAATCCTGCTTAATGCCGGCCACGCAGTGCGCTGCCTGGCGCGTCCTTCCGCTGCAGGAACGCAATCTGGAAACGAGCCGCGCGTGGAGTTGGCGCCCGCGGGCCTCGACGATCCGCGCGAGCTGCGTGCGGCCTTGGTGGGAGTGGACACTGTGGTGCACCTCGCGAGCGCGCAGCGCTGCGGTGGCTGGGACGACCTGATGCAAGTGGATTACGCCGGCACTCGCCAGCTACTCTCCGCTGGTCGTGACATCGGGGTGCGGCGGTTTGTGTATCTGTCACATCTGGGTGCCGCGCGGGCGTCCGCGTTCCCAGTTTTAAAGGCCAAGGGAATTATTGAGCAGTTTGTGCGCAACAGCGGCATCCCACATACCATAATGAGGAGCGCGGCTCTGTTCGGGCGCGGAGATTCCTTCACCAACAGCCTGTCCACGGCGATGCGCGTTTCCCCGTTCGTCTTTCCGCGTCCCGCAGCGGGGAAGGCCCGACTGCAGCCGCTCTGGATTGGTGATCTAGCTGCATGCATCTGCCGGGTGGTGGTTGAGGCCGGCTTCGTTAATGAGACTATTTCCGTCGGCGGACCTGAATTCATGTCGGTGGACGAATTGCTGCATGCAGTGATGAAAGCGACGGGGATTTCCCGCGCGCTGATTTCCGTGCCGCTGCCGGCCATGCGCTTCATAGTTGCGCTGTTGCGCAGACTGTTGCCGGTTTCCCCGCTGGCGACAAACTGGCTCGACTTTATCTCACGCGACAGCACCTGCGAGATCAACAGCGTCCACCGATACTTCGGGCTGCGGCCAGCGCGGTTTGAACGGAACATTGAGTATCTCTCCAGACTGTCGCGGAGGTGAGAGGCAAAGAGTCTCAGCCGCACCTTGAAAATACGCCTATTTTTTTGACAACTTGACGAATAGTTGATATACTGGGCGATTGCCCACGGCCGAGGGTGGATGCCCGTTCGTCGGCGGCTGCCGGACCACGATACAGGAGACCCGTAAAGAATGACAACTTCACTCGCAGAAAAGTCATACGCGCGCATACCGTATATGTATCCACTTCCTAGATTAATAGAAGTGCAATTGGAATCTTTTTCCTGGCTTCGGAAAGAGGGCTTAGCCGAACTGTTCGACGAGATTTCTCCAATCGAATCGTTTAACAAGCGTATGCGCTTGTACTTCCCCGGCGACACGCCCGAAGCGAGTGAATTCGGCCTGAAATTCTGGTTCGATGACATCAAATGGTCACAGGCGGAATGTCTTGACAGGGATTTGACGTATTCCGCTCCTTTGTACGTCAAGGTGCTGCTCGCGGGCGAGGATGTGCCGGAGCCGATCACCTCCGATATTTTTCTGGGCGACTTTCCGTTGATGACCGAAAAAGGCACTTTCATTGTGAACGGCACAGAGCGTGTGGTGGTCTCACAATTGATTCGCTCACCGGGAGTGTACTTCGAGGCTCAGGACGACCCGGTGTCGGGCAAACGCATGGCGGCCGCAAAACTGGTCCCGGACCGGGGCGCGTGGATGGAGTTTGAGACAAAGAAGAGTGATTATCTGACGGTCAAATTCAATCGGAAGCGCACCATGCCGGTCACCATCCTGCTGCGGGCGCTGGCAGCCATCGATGACGGTCTATCGAAATCTCCAATTAAGGAAGGCACGGATGAAGAGCTATTGGCGTTGTTTGCCGCAGTAGATAATGACCCTGACCGACAATTCATTGTGGCCTCGCTGCGGCAGGAGCCCGAATGGGAGGTCGGCCGCAAACGGACATTGGCACAGGAAGCGCTCATTGAATTCTTCAAGAGGATGCGCCCAGGGGACCCGGCTACATTGGACAACGCGCGTGATTTTCTGGAACAGCAACTGTGTGACCGTCGCCGTTACAACTTGGCGCGCGTAGGGCGCTACAAACTGAACCAGAAGCTGGGCCATGGGAGAAAGGTGCCGCTGACGCATCGCACCGTGACCACGCTCGATTTGATGCAATTGGTTACTCGCATGATTCAGATTAACAATGGTGAAGTGACACCGGATGACATTGACCATTTGGGAAACCGCCGCGTGAAGACAGTGGGCGAACTGGTGCAAAACAAGCTGCGCGTGGGATTGAGGCGGATGGAGCGCGTCGTCCGAGAACGGATGTCCATTCGCGATCAAGACGCAGTGTCGCCGGTCAATCTGATTAACATACGGCCTGTGGTGGCGTCGGTACGTGAGTTCTTCGGCTCCAGCCAGCTCTCCCAGTTTATGGATCAGACCAATCCGCTGGCTGAACTGCGTCATAAACGCACGCTGTCTGCGCTCGGGCCGGGTGGGTTGCGGAGAGAACGCGCCGGCTTTGATGTGCGTGATGTGCACCATTCGCATTATGGTCGCATTTGCCCGATTGAGACGCCCGAAGGACCGAACATCGGCCTGATAGGCCGATTGGCATCTTACGCCAAGGTTAATCCTTTCGGTTTTATCGAGACACCATACAG
>CAJWGI010000223.1 GCA_913031335.1 uncultured Anaerolineales bacterium
CGGAGCGCTCCCCGTAAAAGCCCTGCAGTAACGGAATCAGAAGCGAGCTGACGCCACCGAAGATGAGCAGATTCAGAGCCAGCCCAACTACATTCACAAGCGCGAATTGCGCCGCCTGTACACGCAGCCGCTTCGAACGCGATTCCGGGTATGTCCAGTAGCGATTCCAGATGAAATTGCTGATCAGCGCGAGCAAAAATGAAATGGTTTTGGCCAGCAGTCGCAGCGAGCCGGTGGACATGCCGAGCACACCCACCATAATGTTCAGGGCGCCGGTGTCTATCACAAACCCGATGGCGCCCACCATGCTGAATTTCGCGAAGCGTTTTAACTCCCGGCGATTGAGCCGCGCCGTTTTCAGGATCGATTCCACTGGATCATCCGCTCGCCTGACTGACATTCGTCTTTCCGGTGGGCGCGGCGATCACCGCGAGCACGCCAAGCAACGCCCCTAGGTACAGATGCACGTTGTTCACGAAAAGATAATCCACCAGGTTGTGCACCGTCATATGCGTCCACACGCCCAGTAGCCCCAGCGCAACCCCCCGCCTCCAGCCGGTGCTGCCTCCCAGCGCCCGCAACGTGACAGCGAACACGCTGCCCCACAACAGTAGATATGCGCCCAGCCCCAGCAACCCGGTCTCAGCCGCAGCGTTCAGGTAAACATTATGTGCATGACCCAACGCATGCTCCCAATTATGCAAGCGATAATCAGGATAAGCGGCCTGGAAATTGCCCAGCCCCACACCCAACCACGGGCGCGCGGACGCCATGCGACTGGCCGCCTGCCAGTGCGCTACCCGTTCAATGAGCGAGTAATTCTCAGCGTCAATGGCTGCGCCGCGCACATCTTGCACGCGCGTGAATTCCGCTACCGAATCAAAGCGCTCCACGATATCCTCCGGCAGAGCGCCGACGCGCGCCACCACGAAAACAGCCGCCAACCCGAGCATCGCCACAACAATTCCCCATCCTTGCCGACGCGGCCAGAAAACCCCCATCACGCCGGCTGCGACCAGTGAGCCAATCCAGGCTCCGCGCGAATACGAAACCACCAGGCCCCCCATCGCGAGCACAGCGGCCGCGAGTGCGAGCACGCCCAGACTGGTGCGACGCGCTTTTGCCGGCTTCCGCGCTGCTGAAAGCAACCCCACGGAAAGGCCAATCCCGAGCGGCCAGCATAACCCCATGAAGCCACCAAAAGGATTGGGTTGCTCGAAGGTTCCATAGGCGCGGAACAGGCCCGGGACGAGTTCGAAAGCTTCCGGGCCACTACTGCGCAGGCCGAACTCCCACAGGCCAACCGCCGCCTGCAGCGCACCCGAGGCCAGAGCCGCTGTCAGAACCCAGCCCACGTGACGCCGCCGGCAGCAGTCAAATACCAGTAGCGCCACCGCTACCAGCTGCAGCCATTTGATCAATTCGAACAGTCCGCTCAACGGGTCTGCCGCCCCCCACAGAGAGAGCGCACCGACGCCCACATAGAGCAGCGCGGGCACGGTGAAAGCGGGCATTCGCAAGCGCAGCGTGCGCCGGAACAGACCGTGCAGCAGCCACGCCAGCGCGAACAGGCCGAAGAGAACCTGGCCGGGGAAAATCGGCGCGCCCGGCCAAGCGGCAGCAAGCAGCGCGCGCGCAGGGCCAAACAGCAGGGCCAGCGCGAGAGCGGCAAGCGGCTCGAATAGGGCGATCGCGATTGCAATTCCCCCGGCCAGAATCAGCATTCCCAAGGGCAGCGGCGTCAACGCGAGCAACGTGGCCACGCCGCCGCCCAGAGTCAGCAGCCCGAGCGCGTGCCGGGACAGGTATGCGCTTAACGGTTTCGCGGCCCGGGAACCCAGTGCCATTTGCGTTGTCAGTGGTGCTGTGTGCTGCCGCGCTCCAGTCCCACCAGGAAACGCGCCAGATTGTCGAGGTCGTCTAAAATGTAGCCGGCACCGCGCGCCACGCACGTCAGCGGGTCTTCGGCCACCCAGCATTCCACGTTAATCTCGTCCTGCAATCGCTGCGCCAGCCCCTGAAGCTGCGCCACCCCGCCCGCAAGGCAGACGCCCGTTTCCATCAGGTCGGCGATAATCTCCGGGGGGGTTTCGTCGATGGCATCTTTGACGAGGTTTATGAGAGTGCGCGCCGATTCCCCTAGCGCATCCCGAATCTCAATTGACGAGACTTCAACCGCTTGTGGCAGTCCGGTCACCAGGTTGCGGCCGCGCAATGTCACCATCTTTTCCTCTGGCAGCGAATACGCGGAGCCGACTGATACTTTCACGCGCTCGGCCATGCGCTCACCAATGGCAAGGTTATGTTTTGAGCGCGCGTACTCGATGATGTCCTCGTCCATCTCATCCCCGGCCACACGCAGCGAGCGGCTGATGACAATTCCGCCCATGGAAAAGACCGCGATCTCGGTAGTGCCGCCGCCGATATCAAGCACCATCGAGCCGCGCGCCTCCCCAACGGGCAGCCCGGCCCCGATTGCGGCAGCCATAGGCTCTTCAATCAGGTAAGCCGCGCGCGCACCCGCCGCGAGAGTAGCATCGTATACCGCGCGCTTTTCCACCTCGGTCACTCCGCTAGGGACGCCCACCACCACCCGCGGGCGCGGTATCGGAACGTAGTTTTGCTCGTGTGCTTTGTCAATGAAATAGCGCAGCATCGCCTCGGTTATCTCGAACTCAGAGATGACTCCATCGCGAAGTGGCCGTATAGCCAAGATATTAGTTGGGGTCCGCCCCACCAGCTCCTTGGCCTCCGCACCGATGGCAAGTGGACGGCGCGTCTTTTTGTCCACCGCGACCCAGGATGGCTCGTTAATAACGATACCCTTGCCACGCACATACACAAGAGTGTTGGCAGTGCCAAGGTCGATGCCAATATCCAGTGAAAACAGGCCCAGCAGCCAGTTCAGCGGGCTAAATGCCAATCGATTCTCTCCTACTCAGACAGGGTTTCATGTGACGGGCGATTATACCACGCAGGCATGCAATCCGAAGCTGCACTGGCGAAGCCCCGCGTGCTATAATCACACGCATGGATTTGCTCAATCACTTGCAGGATTTTGAGCGTGAAACCGGGGCCGCAGATTGGACGCCCGGGCTAGTGGTGGGGGTATCCGGCGGCGCTGATAGCCTGGCGCTGCTGCACCTTCTCAGCAGGCTTACAGAGAAGGTACAGCGGGTGCACGTCGCACACCTTGACCACGGCCTGCGCCCCGATTCGGCCGAGGA
>CAJWGI010000224.1 GCA_913031335.1 uncultured Anaerolineales bacterium
GTACGCGAAAGACCAAGACGCGCTCTGAGAAACGGGGTGGCGGCGCGAAACCGTGGCGGCAGAAGGGTACCGGACGGGCGCGGCATGGCTCCCGTCGCTCGCCCATATGGGTTGGCGGTGGCAAGGCGCACGGGCCCGTGGTGCGCGGGCACGAGAAGCGAATGCCGCGGCAGATGCGAAAGGCGGCGCTGCGATGTGCGCTTTCTGAAAAAGCAGCGATGGCTCAAATTGTGGTTGTGGATGAACTGGAACTAAAGGAACC
Organism: uncultured Anaerolineales bacterium; assembly: GCA_913031335.1. Taxonomy (GTDB): domain Bacteria; phylum Chloroflexota; class Anaerolineae; order Anaerolineales; family UBA11657; genus CAJWGI01. Next base: position 263 of record CAJWGI010000224.1, read on the forward strand.
GAAGACCCAGAAAATGGCTGCTGTGCTGGCAGCGCTAGCGGTGGACGCGGGCAGCTCGCTGCTGGTGATGGCCGAGGGAAACGAGGCGGTGGAGAAATCAGTGCGCAATCTCTCTACGGCGAGTACTCTGCGTGCGAACTACCTGAACATTCGCGATTTGATGGGGCATGATACCGTCGTGCTGCCGCTGGCATCTCTGGAGGTAATCCGCTCGCATCTGGGGCGGGAGGTGTAGCATGGCACTGACGGTGTTTGACGTGTTGCGGCGCCCGCTGGTAACTGAGAAATCCAGTTTCCAGAGTGACAGACTGGGACAATATGTTTTCGAGGTGGCGGCAGATGCCACAAAAACGCAGATTAGAGAGGCGGTCGAGACCTTGTTTGACGTCAACGTTGCCCGTGTGAACACGCTGGTCATGCCGGCCAAGCGCGCTCGCAAGCAGCGCCGAATGACCACGCGCTCCTCTCAATATAAAAAAGCACTGGTCAAGCTTGCAGAGGGAGAGACTATACAGATGTTCGAGGGCGTGAAGTAATGGCGGTAAAGAAGTTCAAACCGACTTCACCGGGCCGGCGGGGGATGACCGGTCATGCGTTCGAGGAGGTCACGCGGTCACGGCCTGAGCCCGGGCTTGTCAGTACTTTGCGCAGAAAGGGTGGCCGCAATTCTCAGGGGAGAATCACGGTGCGGCATCGGGGCGGCGGGCATCGTCGCCGCTATCGTGTGATTGATTTCAAGCGGGACAAGCTCGATGTGCCCGCGCGGGTGGTCAGCGTGGAATACGACCCCAACAGGAGCGCTCGCATCGCGCTTCTGCATTACGCCGATGGAGAAAAGCGTTACATTCTGGCGCCGACTGGTTTGCGAATTGGTGACGAGCTGAAGGCAGCCGTGCGCGCCGAGATTCGGCCGGGAAACTGCATGCCTCTGGCGCGAATGCCGCTCGGCACGTTGATACATAACCTGGAATTGCAGTCGGGCAAAGGCGGCCAAATTGTGCGGGCGGCGGGTTCTTCAGCGCAGCTGCTGGCCAAAGAAGGCGCGTATGCGCAGGTGCGGCTGCCCTCCGGAGAAGTGCGACTTATCCGGCAGAATTGCATGGCTACGATTGGCGAGGTGGGGAACGTCGAACACCAGAACATCAAATTGGGGAAAGCCGGTCGCAAGCGCCATCGTGGAATCAGGCCGACTGTGCGCGGCTCGGCAATGTCCCCGCGCGACCATCCCCATGGCGGGGGTGAGGGCCGTCAGGGTATCGGCATGCCCGGCCCTAAAACGCCCTGGGGAAAACCGGCTCGGGGTGTGCGCACGCGCCGGAACAAAGTGTCACGCAAATTCATTCTGAAGCGGCGCGGAAAGGCGCGCCGAGGCTAGGAGAGAGTGCGATGTCACGTTCACTGAAGAAGGGCCCTTTTATTGAGGAGAAGCTGCTGCGGCGCATAGAGGCAATGAACGAGGCCGGTGATAAGACTGTGGTGCGGACGTGGAGCCGGGCGAGCACAATATTCCCCCAGATGGTCGGGCACACAATTGCAGTGCACGATGGCCGCAGACATGTTCCGATTTATATCACGGAGAACATGGTCGGCCACAAGCTGGGCGAATTCGCGCTGACGCGCACATTCCGCGGCCATCTGCCACGGTCGATGGTGCGTTCAGGGGGTGATTGAGACAGGCATGCAAAACGAACAATTCTCAGTTGCGACCGCAAAACGATTGCCGGGGTCCGCGCAAAAAGCGCGGCTGGTGGCAGACCTGGTGCGTGGCGAGTTGGTGTCTGACGCGCTCACGCGGTTGCGGTTCATGCCGAATGCAGCTGCCGGGACTATTACCAAGGCGATAGAATCGGCTGTCGCCGGGGCGGAGGCGAACCTCGGGTGGGTAGGGGAGGACCTGTTCATCCGTTCAATTATGGTGGATGAAGGCCCCAGTCGGCGCTGGCGCAGGTTCGGAGCGCGCGGTCGCTTCAAGCCGATAAAGAGGCGCACGGCGCACATTAAAGTCGCTCTTGGCCAGATTGAGGATTAGCGAGGGAAGGACTGCAAAAATGGGAAGAAAAGTTCACCCGATTGGCTTCCGCCTGAAGGTGGTGAAAGAGTGGGAGGCCCACTGGTTCGCCACCGGCAGGCAGTACCGGGAGCAGCTACGGCAAGACATTGCCATCCGCAAACTGATTACCGATGGCAGGCGACGTGCTGCTATCTCCCGGGTGGAGATTGAGCGCTTCTCGAATCAAGTGCATGTCACGATTTTCTCCGGGAAGCCGGGAATCGTGATTGGTCGCAAAGGCGTGCAGGTGAAGGAGATTCGTGCCGGTCTCGAGGCGCTGTGTGGTACTGCCGTGAAAATCGATGTCGAGGAAATCACCCAACCGGACCTAGAAGCGAAACTGGTTGCCGACAATGTGGCCAATCAGCTTGAACGGCGCATCAGTTACAGCCGGGCGATGAAGAGAGCGGTCGGCCAGGCAATGCGTCAGGGCGCACAGGGCATAAAAATCATGGTAGCCGGGCGGCTGGGTGGCATAGAAATGTCGCGACGCAATTGGATGCGGGATGGGCGCGTGCCGCTGCAGACGCTACGGGCAGATATTGATTACGGGCTCTCGGAGGCCAACACGACCTACGGTAAGATTGGGGTGAAAGTCTGGGTTTATCGAGGGGAAGTGCTGCCCGACCAGACGGGTGACACCGCCGACGTGTACGTGAGTGCGTAGGTAAGGACGGAGGAAGCCTGATATCATGCTGATGCCGAAGCGCGTCAAGTACCGCAAGCAGATGCGCGGCCGTATGCGAGGCAAGGACTCTCGTGGTTCTGCAATCCATTTTGGGGAATATGGCCTGCAGGCAATGGAACCCGGATGGCTGACCCAGAGGCAGATTGAGGCCGCCAGGCGAGCGATAGTGCGGGCGCTGAAACGGCGCGGCAAGGTATGGATTCGCGTCTTTCCCG
>CAJWGI010000225.1 GCA_913031335.1 uncultured Anaerolineales bacterium
TCGGGGGCCACATCAACTGGTTCGCCGCGAAGATGTCGCAGCATCCCCTCGAATAGCAGCTGCAGGCCGAACCCGCCCGCATCGATGACGCCGGCTTGTTCGAGCACCGGCAACAGGTCTGGCGTGCGCTGCACCGATTGCTCACATGCGCTGCAGACCTGCTGTAGAAACTCCCGCAAGTCGCCTTCTTTTTCTACGGCAGTTGAGGCGGCGACGCTGGCGTCTTTTATCACGGTCAGGATAGTGCCCTCCACCGGACGCACCACGCCGCGGTAAGCGGTTTCGGTAGCCTGCTGCATTGCCTCCGTAAATTCGCCCGCGCCGAATTGCTTCAGGTCTTCCAGCCCGCGCGCCAGCCCGCGCCATATTTGCGAGAGAATTACTCCGGAGTTCCCGCGCGCGCCCATCAAAGCGCCGTGCGCCAAAAGGTGCGCGACTTCGGCGACGCTCTTCGTGTCCGCGCCCTCCAGTTCGGCGCACGCCGCCTGCATGGTGAGCAGCATGTTGGTGCCGGTGTCTCCATCCGGCACCGGGAAGACGTTGAGCGCATTCACGGCCTGGTGATTGGTTTGCAGCCACGCCAGCGCCGCTCTGCTCATCTCACAGAATGCGGGCCCGTCAATGGTCGTTAGCGGCGCGGTCTCGGATTGTAGTGCCATCATCGCAGCTGCTGCAATCTAATCGGGGTTCGTGATGCGCAGGCCTTGCACGTACACGTCCACGGCTGCCACGGCTATGCCGGTTACATGTTCTACCTCATGGCGTACCGATTTCGCTACGCTGCGGGAGACCGCGGCCAAATTGGTTCCATACTCCATTATGACGTAAACGCTAATTCTCACGCTGTCATCCGCGCCGATGTGGACGTCTATCCCCTTGTGCGCGTCATGCGTAATGGCGCTGGTGATGCCGTTCATCACGTTGCGCGCAGCCATGCCCACAACGCCGTATGTGCGCCGCACCGCGTGCCCGGCTATGGTGGCGATGGCGGTGGGAGTGATTTCGATTCGGTCGCTATGCGTGGGTTCGGCATTCATCGCTGTCGTTCCAGTTTACGGACGTCCCGGTCTGTGGTAGAATTGCGCGCCGGCGAGGCCGGCGCAAAGAATTTCAATCATGGCTAAATGCGCTCATTGCGGCAAAAGAACTCGTTTCGGGCGAAATGTGCCCAAGTCGATGCACTCCACGCGGCGCACTTTCAAGGCAAACCTGCAAAAAGTGACCCTGTGGGAACAGGGCCAGCGGCTGCAGAAAGTGCTGTGCGCAAAGTGCATTAAGACACTGGCGAAAGTCTGATTGTTTGTCAGGCGCGTTCTGAAAAGCTGCCGACGCACGTAAGTCGGCGGCTTTTATTATTTAACTTGTGCCCGCGTGAGCCAGCCGTCCGCGCCCAACCCGCGCGCAGTGATGATACCCGAGTGCGCTGCAACTTGCAAGGGCGCTCAATCTAGGGCTGTGCCGGAGCGCGTGGTGATATAATCGTATTTTGCTCCCGCTGCGGCTGCGCCAATGCCCGAAACACTGGTCTCTCTCGATCTCGAAACCACCGGCCTCGACCCCAAAAAGGATGCCATCATCGAGATCGGCGCCGTCAAATTCAGTGACGAGCACGTTGAAGATGAGTTTCACACTCTGGTGAATCCAGGGCGGCGAATACCAACCTTTATAACCCAGTTAACAGGGATCACGAATGATATGGTGGCCGAAGCCCCTTCGCTGGCCGCTGTGCTTCCGCAGCTGGCGGAATTCGTGGGAACCGCCCCGGTACTTGCTCATAATGTTGGGTTTGATCTCGGTTTCCTGCGTAAGCATGGTGCGCTGCAAATGAACGCACACATAGACACAATGGACCTTGCTGCGACCGTCTTGCCGGCAGCCGGGCGCTACAGTCTGGGCGCGCTGGCGACCGAGCTGGAGGTCGCGCTGCCGGCCACGCACCGCGCGCTTGACGATGCGCGCGCGACCCGCGCGGTCTATCTGGCGCTGCGCGAGCGTGCCCGCGAACTGCCGCGGCACACCCTCGCCGAGTTGGTGCGCCATGGCAGCGTGTTGGGGTGGGGCGCGAATATGCCGTTGCAGGAATTGCTGCAAACGTGCTCCTCGGAAAAGGATGACGTCGGCTCAGCACCCGTGAAGCTCTTCGATGACCCCGCTCCGGAGGGGCCAGCCCTACAGGCAAGGGACGAGCCGCTCTCGCTTGATGTTGACGCACTGCAGGCGCTTTTTAAACCCGGCGGGGCATTGGAGCGCAATCTGCGGCGATACGAGCATCGCGCCGAACAGGTGGATATGATGAGCGCGGTCGCAACCGCCCTCACGCGCCGACACCACCTGCTAGTGGAGGCGGGCACCGGCACCGGCAAGAGCCTCGCCTATCTCATCCCGGCCATAAAGTGGGCGTACTCGAACGAGTTCCGCGTGGTGGTATCCACCAACACCATCAACCTGCAAGATCAGCTGGTGAAGAAGGACTTGCCCGCCCTGCGCAAGATTCTGGATGTTCCTTTTCGCGTGGCGTTGCTGAAGGGGCGTTCGAATTACGTTTGCCCGCGCCGGCTTGACAAGCTGCGCACGCGCGGGCCACGCGACGCCGCCGAGATGCGCGTGCTGGCGAAATTGCTGCGCTGGCTGCCGGATTCGAGAAGCGGCGATCGCGCTGAAATCACCCTGACTGGCCCAAAGGAAAACAGCGCCTGGCTGCGGCTTTCGGCCGAGGACGAAGGCTGCACCACCGAGCGCTGTGCCGCGCACATGGGCGGCATCTGCCCGTTTTACCGGGCGCGCCGCGCCGCCGAGACGGCTCATGTGATTGTGGTCAATCATGCCCTGCTGCTCGCCGATGTGGCCTCTGAAAACCGCGTGCTGCCCGATTATCGTTACTTGGTTTTGGATGAGGCCCATCATCTGGAGGCGGCCACTACCGAGGGGCTCAGTTTCGTTGCGCGGCAGCGAGAGTTTGAAATGCGGTTGAAGGAGCTGGGCGGGCCCACCAGCGGGCTGCTGGGCGAGGCGCTCAAGCGCTGCGCCAGCGCTGTGCCGATGACAAGGTTCAAAGCCCTGGAGAGCGAGGTTGCGCACACGTATGAGGCTACCTCTGCCACACTGCTGCATTCCGGCAGCTTTTTCGATGCGCTGGAAAACTTTGCGCAAGAGGCCGATGAAGGCGGGAACCCCGCGTACGACAAGCGCGTGCGCGTGGTGGCGGCGGC
>CAJWGI010000226.1 GCA_913031335.1 uncultured Anaerolineales bacterium
GCAATTCTGCGGCGGCACGCGCGCGCTGGCGGGGAGGTTTTCAGCAAGAATCTGTTGGTGCGCACCTATCGGCATCTGTGCGCGCGCGGGGAATTGCAGCCTGACGCCGCTTTTCTGCGCCGGCTGCGCATGAAGCCAACGCGCACCATCTCGGGCGTTGCGCCAGTGACCGTGCTCACCAAACCTTATCCCTGCCCGGGAAAGTGCATTTTTTGCCCCACGGATGCGCGCATGCCCAAGAGTTATCTGCCGGACGAGCCCGGCGCGATGCGCGCTGAACAGCACGGCTTCGATCCGTTCGAGCAGACCGCGGCGCGCGTGCAGACCCTCAGTGACAACGGTCACGCGGTGGACAAAATTGAGCTGCTCATTCTGGGTGGTACCTGGTCGAGCTACCCACGGGATTACCAGCGCTGGTTTATCCGCCGCTGCCTGGACGCGATGAACGAGCGTTCGGCGGCTACGCTCGCGCAGGCGCAGCGCTGGAACGAGAGCGCGCGCCACCGCAATGTCGGGCTGGTCATTGAAACTCGTCCCGACCACATTTCAGCGGAGGAAATCCGCCGGCTGCGCGCGCTGGGAGTGACTAAAGTGCAGCTCGGCGCACAATCACTGCAAGACAATGTACTGGAACTGAATCGGCGCGGCCACAGCATGGCGGACACGCGGCAGGCACTGCGGCTGCTGCGCGCTGCCGGTTTCAAGATTGTGCTGCACTGGATGCCGAACCTGCTCGGCGCCACCGCGGAAAGCGACCGGAAGGATTACGCGCTCCTGTGGTCTGACCCGGCGCTGCGGCCGGATGAACTCAAAATCTACCCGTGCTCGCTGCTCGCAGATACCGAGTTGCACCAGCGCTGGCAGCGCGGCGAGTATCGGCCTTATAGTGACGAGACTCTGCTGGAACTGGTGGCGGCGTGCAAACGACAGACGCCGCCCTATTGCCGCATCAACCGTGTGTACCGCGATATCCCCGCGCCCAACATAGTGGCGGGCAGCACGCTCTCCAATTTGCGCCAGGTGGTGCAGCGCCGACTGCGTGAGCGCGGGCAGCGCTGCGCCTGCATGCGCTGCCGCGAGGTGCGCGAGCGCGGTGTGCCGCAGGACGGGTTGCAGCTGTGCGCGCAGGTTTACACCACCGCCGGCAGCGAGGAGCATTTTCTGATGCTGAACACGCGCGCCGACCGACTGGCTGGTTATGCGCGCCTCTCTCTGCCGAACACGGAAATTGAACTGGGCATCGAGGAAATTCTCGCCTCGGCGCTGTTGCGCGAGCTGCATGTGTATGGCCCGGCGCTAGAAATTGGCAGCGCGGCTGCGGGCAACAGTGCGGTGCAGCATCGCGGGTTGGGCATGCGGCTGCTGCAGCATGCCGAGCGTGTCGCCGGCGCGGCGGGCTTCGCGCGCATGGCCGTCATCGCTGCTGTGGGCACGCGAGAATATTACCGCTCGCACGGCTTTGCCCGCGCCGGCAGTTACATGGTCAAGGCGATAGCGTGACGGCGGCAGCGCTGCTCAGGCGACGCTGCGTGTTACAATTGCGTTTTCGGGCGCGTAGCTCAGCTGGTTAGAGCGCACGGTTCACATCCGTGAGGTCGTGGGTTCGAGTCCCTCCGCGCCCATCGTAGGCCTCAAGGTTTACGCCGTAGGGCAACCTTGAGGCCTATTATATTGTGGTATAATGTGAACAATCATTCAACTTAGGGTTCATAGTTGGCGAGAGGCGAAGACAATGACTTTATTATCTGATGCGATTGAGTTCTACCTTGCGGACAGGGAGGCTTTCCTGTCCGAAAACACCGTTGCCGATTACAGGAATTGGCTTGGAAAGCTATCTGCGCGGCTTGGTGCGGACGTGCCGATTGACAGAATCGACGCCAACCAAATGCGCGATTTTTTTCACTATCTGCGGAGTGAATATCAAATCACGCACAGGTGGGGCGAGCCTGCCGAGCCGAGAGCACTTGCGGCCAAGAGCCGCAAGCTTGCCTTCAGCGCATGCAGTACCTTTTGGAAATGGCTTGCGAAGGAGTACGGTGTCCACAACCCCATGGCTAACATTACCGCCCCGAAGGTCCCAGTGCGACCCGTTCAGCCACTTTCGATGCAAGACATCAAGGCTGTTCTGAGCGCGTGCGACGAGACGTGCAATGCCACGACATCACTATGGCGCCAGCCCTTCAAGTACCAGCGCCCCTCAGCCCTCCGGGACCGCACCATCATCCTCGTGCTGGTTGACACCGGTCTACGAACTAGCGAACTTTGCACTCTGAATGTCGCGGATTTCGATCACAAACAGAAGCGGCTGCATGTTATTGGAGGCAAAGGCGGAAAAGATAGGTATGTCTACGTGGGCACCGAAACCAGGCGCAACGTCCTGAAGTACCTGGTGCAACGGTTCCCACTCAACGACAGCAACCCAAATACACCGCTTTTTGTCACTCGCGAAGGCAACCGATTTACGCGGCAGCATTTGTGGCGCCACCTAAAGCGCCTCGGGAAAAAGGCAGGAGTCGAAGGGTCCAACCCGCACCGCTTTCGACACACGTTTGCGATCGAATTCCTGCGTAACAATGGCAATGCTTTCAGTTTGCAGGGGATACTAGGACATACGACCCTGGACATGACGCGCCGATACGTTCAATATGCGGAGGCAGACTTAGCGGAAGCACACAAACAGGCAAGTCCAGTGGATGCACTGGTCAGGAGGAAATAATGTGCTGTGCAATGTCACATCTATTAAATATTTGCATTGTGCCAATTTGCCCCGATTTGATCGCGTACTAGGTTCAATTGGACATTTTTGTCCGCGCAGTTTAATTTGGGTTAGGAAGCGAAAAGATAACCGCGTGATTTTCCTTGTTCATCTCTATATTCCTACTAGGAATGCTGCAAGTACAGTAAATGCAGCTTGGCAATCTTTATCTCCTCTGCCAAGAAATTTATCCGTGATGGATACAATTTGCTTTTCGTGATACGTGTTTCCAGAGCTGCAAGTCGACGCCGAAGGTGTCGAAAGGTTATTATTTAGATGAGTTTCTCTTAGAGACGTTTCTACAGGACATATTTGTCCTGTAGAAGAGGACATATTTGTCTCCACGTCAGGACATATTTGTCCTGATGAACGCTTGTTCTGCCAGTCGTATTCCTCTGCAGCTTCTCCCGAGAGTATATGCCTAGCAAACTCTTGGAG
>CAJWGI010000227.1 GCA_913031335.1 uncultured Anaerolineales bacterium
GTGCTCAGTCTCGAGGGATTGCGCTGGCTCGTAGAGCAATATCGAGCGAGGCGAAAGAAGTCTAACGTGCTTGAAAAGCGTATCGCGTCACTGAAGGGCGAACTCGCCACTCATGAGGCGGCAATAGAACGATTGATGGATCTTGCGGAGGCGGGTGGGGGGCAATTACTGGCAGTCAGTGAGAGAATGTCTGAACATGAGGCGGATACCCTCCAGATCAAAGGGGACCTCGCGCGTTTGGAGAGTGAAGCGAGATCTCAACTCGATTTCGATCTCGATGACGCGTCGCTGCGCAGACTAGCGAAAAAGTGGAGGCAGGAACTGAAGAAAAGCGACCCTGACAAGGCAAGGCGGGTATTGAAGTTGTTTGTGCGGGAGATCAGGGCATATAAGCAAAAAGGACTGGCAAAATACACCAGTCCTTGGTGGGAAAGTGCGTATAAACGTTGTGCCCCCACGGGGGTTCGAACCCCGGTCTTGGCCTTGAGAGGGCCACGTCCTGGTCCACTAGACGATGGGGGCGGTTCCGGTTAAGTGCGCCATTCTACCACAGGCGCCGGGCGGGTCAGCCCTTCCATCCGGCTTCAAGTGCGGCAATTTGCTCGTCGGTAAGAGTCTGCCCGCGCGGGCGTTTGCGCAGGTAAGGATTCAGACGTTTGGCTTTCAGCACCGGAATAGGGGTGTTTTTCATGCTGCCGAATTCCACTTTAGGGCTGGTGAACACCAGCAGCGGGAACACCGGAGGGGCGTCCTCGCCAAACTGTTTCTCCAGGAATTTCGCCAGCCGCTGCGCCTCTGCCCCGGCTTCAATCAGTGGGCGTCCGAGCGACTCTTGTCCGAAGAGACGTCGAAACAAGCTGACGCCACGGTGGCGAAAGCGTTTACGTTTTTCGTCCCACGCCACGCTGCCGCCCTGGAATTTCGCCGTCAGGGCGTAGACGCCGGAGGGTGTCACCAGAGTGTGCTGCGCCGGCATGCGGTAGTGATAAAGCCGGTGGCGATCGTCCACGCCTTTAATGGCGCTGCTCAGTACGAGGTGGGGGCGCGGTTCGCGCACATACCGATTGGCTAGGAGCATGCCTACATTGGAAAGTAGAAACCCGGTAATGAGGGTGTAGAAGGGCAGCGCGTACCATTCCGGGCGCAGAAAGGATGCCGCCAGCCCGGAGAGCAGCACCAACAACCCGAGTGTGGAAAGCGCTTTCGAAAGCAGCGCGTTTCGCTTAATCAGTTTCTCGTTGCTGAAAACCTGCATCAGTGGTTGAACTCCCGTAGCACGAGCGCCGCGTTCTGGCCGCCCAACCCGAACGAATTGGTGAGCACGGTTCGCACAGGTGCGGAGCGTGCGCGGTGCGGGATGTAATCCAGATCGCAGGCCGGGTCGGGATTGTCCAGATTGCGCGTTGGGTGCAGCATGCCGGTGCGGATGCTCATTATACAGGCGATTGCCTCCAGTGCGCCCGATGCGCCCAGCGGATGCCCGAGCATGCTCTTGGTGGAGGAGACCGGAAGGGAATATGCCCGTTTGCCGAACAGAGTTTTGATGGCCAGTGTCTCGAGCGGGTCGTTGATCGGAGTGCTGGTTCCGTGCGCGTTGATGTAATCGATTTCGTCCGCGTTCACGCGCGCGTTGTGCAGCGCCCAGCGCATGGCGCGGATTGCACCGGACGCCTGCGGATTGGGCTGCGCGATGTGGAAGGCGTCCGCCGAGGCGCCGTGCCCGAGCACCTCTGCCATAATATCCGCGCCGCGTGCGCGGGCGTGTTCCAGGCTTTCCAGAACCAGAACCCCGCAGCCCTCCGAGAAGACAAAGCCCTCGCGGTCGCGGTCAAAGGGGCGCGAGGCGCGCTCCGGGGAGTGGTTGAACCCGGTGGGTAACGCGCGCATGCCGGAGAAACCGGCGATGCAGAAATCGCGAATGAGCGCCTCCACGCCGCCAACCACCATCACATCGGCAGCACCGCGGCGGATGATTTCTCCGGCCTCGCCGATTGCCTGGGTGCCGGTGGCGCATGAGGTGGAAATTGTAAGCAGTGGGCCGAGGGCCTGCAGTTCCTGGCTGACGTGGTGGGAGGGCATGTTGGGGAGGCTGGCGGGCAGGGCAAACGGGTTGCCGCGCGGGCTCCGGCTGTTGCGGAATTGCTGCGTGCCCTCGTCCGCTTTTTCCCACCCGCCCATCGCAGTGCCAATCAGAACGCCGATGCGCTCCGGGTCAACCCGGCTCCCGGTCAGTTCAGATTGCTCTGCGGCCTCGCGCGCGGCTGCCACCGCCATCTGGGAGCAACGCGCCATACGCCGCGCTGCTTTGGGTGGCAGGTACGCCCGCGGGTCAAACTCGCTGGCCTCCCCGGCGATGCGGCACTCGTATCTTCTGGCATCGAACTGGGTGATGGGACCAATGCCGTTGCGGCAATTGACAAGGCCATCCCACAGGGATGGCACGCTGACGCCCAACGGGCTGATTGCGCCCATGCCAGTGACTACTACGCGTGGTCCGTTAGGCGAGCTCATCGGATCATTCCTACGGCTTCTCATTCAGGCGATCGTTGAGCACGTCCTGCATTTCGGCGAGCACATTCTGGCGGATGGCGGTGCGCGCAGCGCCGATGGCATTGCAGATGGCGTGCGCGTTTGAACGCCCATGTGCAACAATGACCACGCCGTTCAGCCCGAGCAACGGCGCTCCGCCGTGCTCGTTAGGGTCCAGCGGCCGCAGCGTGCTACGGATGGCGGAGCGCGCCAGCAGGCCTCCGAGCGTGGCGGCGGCCGTCGAGCGCAAAGCTTCTTTTATCATGTCCCTCACCATGCCCGCGGCGGCTTCGGTGATCTTCAGCGCAACATTACCGGTGAAACCGTCGGCCACTACCACGTCGGCCGCCCCGGCAAACATTTCCTTGCCCTCGATGTTGCCCACGAAGTTAAGCGCAGTGTGGTTTTGTAAGAGAGGGTACGCGGCTTTCACGAGCGCGTTTCCTTTGCCGGCCTCCTCGCCGTTGGAGAGCAGCGCCACGCGCGGGGTTGCAATGCCGAGTACCTTCTCAGCATACACGCTTCCCATTACCGCGAACTGCTGCAGGTATTTGGGTTTGCAGTAACTGTTTGCGCCTACATCTAAAAAAACACAGCGTCCGCGCGGGATAGGCAGCAGCACGGTAAGGCCAGGGCGGCGCGCTGCCGGTAGGCGCCTGATA
>CAJWGI010000228.1 GCA_913031335.1 uncultured Anaerolineales bacterium
GCCGAGAGGGCAAATCGTTCGTGCCGCAGGATGGCTTGGACGCTGCGGTGGCGGATTTGTTGGCTAGCATTCAGCAAGCGCTCCTGGAGCGCGCCACCGCTTTCCGCGACGAAAACACGCACCAGCCGCGCAACTACGCGCATTTCAAAGAAATCGTTAGCGACGGGTTTGCCTTTGCCGGGTGGTGTGGCGGCGCGGACTGCGAGACTGCCATAAAGGATGAGACCAAGGCGACCAATCGCTGCATCCCGCTGCAGCAGCCGGAGGGCGAGGGCGCGTGCATCTACTGCGGCCAACCAGCCAACGAACGGGTGTATTTCGCGCGGGCGTATTGAGTGGCTGTGCGCCTTGCTGCCATCGGGCGATGAGCGCATGAAGGATGACGTTCCGGGAGGAAATTGAGGCTGCCGAAAGCGCGCCCGAGCAACTTGAGCGCCTGTTTCAATCTGCCCTAAAGGAAAAGCGCGAGGCCGAATTCAGGGCGGACTTGATTGCCTGCCACCGCGCCGCTCCGGACAATCTGTTGTACGCGGCCTGGTTTCATCGTCTTCAGGCGGCGGCCGCCGATTCCCTGTTGGGCTGGCGAAAGACAAACTGGAAACTTGCCCTCCCGCTCAGTTTCGCGTCTGGCGTGATAATGTGGTTGCTCTCCGCTGGGCGGCTGGTCTATCAGCCCGAGCAGATGCCGTATCTGGTGCAATTGGCTGCTCCCATCCTCGCCGTTTTCACCATGGCGTACCTGAGCGCGACCTCCGGGAGAGGCACCGGCCGCGCCCTGCGGGCGAGCGCAGGGCTGGCGGCCGCGGTGGCTTATGTCATGCTGCTCTCGCCGGAGAATGAACACTACCGCCTGGTGATGGCGCCGCACCTTCTCTTGCTCAGCTGGGCAGCGGTCGGGGTCATCGTCATCGGGGCGGGCGCATCCGCACGAGAGAGGTTTTCATTCCTGATTAAATCTGTAGAGGCATTCGTCACCGGCGGTGTGTTCCTGATTGCCACTTTCGTTTTCTCTGGCATTGCTCTGAGCATGTTCGCCGCTCTCGACGTCGAAGTTGGCGATGCGATTAACCGGCTAATGTTCGTCGGTCTCGCTGGGGCGGTGCCGCTCCTGGCCGTTGCCAGCGTGTACGACCCACTGCTTTCCCCGGTTAGGCAGGAATTCACGCGCGGTGTCGGGCGCTTGATTATCACTTTCCCGCGCGTACTGCTGGCGTTGAGCATACTGGTGTTGGCGGTGTACCTGGTGGCGATCCCCTTCAATTTCATGGCGCCGTTCGAGCACCGGGATGTGCTTATCATCTACAACGTGATGCTGTTTGCGGTGATGGGGCTGTTGCTGGGCGCGACACCGGTCACTGCGGCGGATCTTTCCGCGCACCTGCAGAACGCGCTGCGTACGGCAATCATGGTGGTGGCTGTGATGGTGGTCATCGTCAGCCTGTATGCCCTGGCGGCAGTGGTCTATCGCACGATCGGGCACGGGCTGACCGTCAATCGCATGACCGTCATCGGCTGGAATAGTGTCAACATCGGTTTGCTCGGGCTGCTGCTTTACCGGCAGCTGCGCCACGGAAGACAGGCGTGGGTGGCAGCGCTACAGCATACTTTCAGCGACGGCATTTTTGCGTACATTGCGTGGGGAGTTTTCGTCATCATCGCCACTCCATGGCTTTTCTGAGCGCAATCGCATGCACCAGCAACAGCGGTGATTGAGGGGATTTCTGCTTGTCGTGGGCGGGGTGAAATCGCATTTATCGGGGTTTCCGTATGGTATAATTTGCCGCACTGACTAGACCGCTGGGTGGTTGTCGGTTTTATGGCCAGCTGCCCGACCGGTGACAGAGGGAAAGATGGCATGACACTGTCAAAAGACGCAAAAACGGAGATCATCAAGGAATTTCAACGCGATGCCACCGACACCGGCTCGCCGGAAGTGCAGGTGGCGTTGCTCACGAGGCGGATTGAATACCTGACCGACCACCTGCGCGCGCACAAGAAAGATGAGCACTCCCGGCGCGGTCTGTTGCAGTTGGTCGGGCAGCGGCGGCGGCATCTGCATTATCTCAGCCGTCATGCTCCGGAGAGCCACGACGCGGTTATCTCTCGTCTGGGTCTGCGGAGAAAATAGCGCGGCGGGTTTCACTGACGGGCAAGTGGAGAGAAACAACCATTTGCTCGTTTTTCGTACGGGGCCGGTCTGGCGGGTGAGGCATTGGAGAGAGAATAGGAAGCGATAGAAGTGGCGCTTCCTTTCCTGTTTCCAGTCCCTGACCTTCTTTTCCGGCAAGTGTTTCATTGCGTTCCATCCGCGTGGATGGAGACGTATTAGGCTGGGCAAGGAGGTTTTTTCATGCCAGAAGCAAAGCAGTATAACGTTGTAGTCGGCGGTGATATGGTCACGGTCGAAACAGGCAAGCTGGCCGGTCTGGCTGGCGGCGCGGTCACGGTGCGGCAGGGCGACACAATGATGCTCGCCACCGCGACTATGTCCAAGAATCCTCGCCCGGGGATTGATTTCTTCCCTTTGAGTGTTGATTTCGAGGAGAAGCTATACGCTGCCGGGCGCATCCCCGGATCGTTTTTTCGGCGTGAAGGTCGTCCCAGCGAGGGCGCGATTCTGACCTGTCGCCTGACTGATCGCCCGCTGCGTCCCCTTTTCCCCAAAGATTTGCGCAATGAAGTTCAGATCATCATCACTGTGCTTTCGGTAGATGGCATCCATCAGCCGGATATCCTGGCCATCATTGGCGCCAGCGCGGCGTTGACCATCTCCGATATTCCGTTTGGCGTTGCGCCCTACGATGGACCTATTGGGGCTGTGCGGGTGGGTTTGATTGACGGCGACTATGTCATCAATCCTTCTTTTGAGCATATGGAAACGTCAACGCTGAATCTACGACTGGCCGGCACGCGGGATGCAATCCTGATGGTGGAGTGCGGGGCGAAGGAGGTTCCGGAAGACACTCTAGTGAAGGCGCTTTCGCTCGGGCATGAGGCCCTGCAGCCATTGATTGATCTGCAAGAACAGATGGCGCAAGAAGTTGGCAAACCGAAGCGCGAGGATTATCCACGCGTGGCAATCGACGCCGCGCTGCAGCAGGAGGTAAGGGGTAAAACGGGCGCACAGATAGCCTTCACGGTGCGGGATAATCTGGAAAAATCCGCCCGGGATGCGGCACTGGACGCCCTGA
>CAJWGI010000229.1 GCA_913031335.1 uncultured Anaerolineales bacterium
GCCGATGCCGCTGGTGTTAGAGGAGATTATTTCAGCGCGCCAGCGGCGGTTTTCAGCGTAGCGGGCGTACATGCGGTAGAGGTCGGCCGCGAACAGCCCGGCCTCATCCCCGCCGGCGCCGGCGCGGATTTCGACGATGACGTTGCGCTCGTCGCGCGGGTCTGTGGGTAGCAGCATGCGGCGGATGCGTTGCTCGAGTTTTTCGATGGCCGGGCGCAGCGCGGCGATTTCCGCCTCCGCCATTGAGCGCATTTCGGGGTCAGCGAGCAGCGCCTCGGTCTCCTTGAGTGTCTGCGTGCTTTCACGGTACTGGCTCGCCAGTAACACAATCGGCTCGATGCGGGCGCGCTCCTGCGCGTATTCGCTCACGCGCGTGTAATCGCTGGCCACTTCGGGGTCGGCCAGCAGCTGGTTCAATTCCTCAAAGCGCGCTTCGATTCCGGAGAGTTTTTTTAGCATGATTTCACGTTAATTGCAGAGCTGCGAGTTCGGCCTGATTGCTGTGGAGCAAGCGGGCAGCGCTGGCTGCGATGGCTCTGTGACAACTACTTAGTGAATAAAGAACGAGAGCAACACCAGCACCAGAATCAGCGCTGACCCGAGCATGGCGATGCGCTTCAGGTCAGCGCGAATGTGGGCGTAGTCGCTGGGGAGCGCATCGCGGGCACGGATGCGTTGCAAGGTGGGGTTGGCCGCCCTCGGTGCGGTGCGCAGGCTGCGGCGTCTTCTGCTCTGGCGTTTGCTCATGACGGAGTGCTGCCTCTCTGCGCTAAATGATACCTGCTGTGCGCGGTTTCGTACAGGGCACCGGCGTGGGGTCGGCTGCGCACGTGCCTCAAACAGCCAGCGCCCACTTTTGTCAAGCCGATTTAACGCTAGGCCGAATCTTCCAGTTCGGCGAAGACCACAATGCGCTTGGTATCCACCAGATAGGGGTAGCAGGAAATCAGTGTTGCGGTGGGCGCGCTGGTGCGTTGCATCACCTCCACCGCTGTGGGCTCCACCACGTCGCTGCCAGTGATGACATAGTTGAATCGCTCGCCCATGGTGTGGATTGTGATGATATCCCCCGGCGCGAGCCGGTCGAGATCGCGGAAAATTTCGCCGAAGATGTCGTTGTGCGCGGAGACCACCAGATTCCCGTTCTGTCCGGGACTGGCGGTGCCGATATGCTGGCCGACGCCGCGCCGTAATTGTTCCCAGCCGTCGCCCTGCACTACGGGGGCATCGATATTGATGGCCGGGATGACTATGCGCGTCGCCTGTCGCGGCCCAAGGGTGGGGATGACCACCGCCGGCAGCGCCTGCACAAGCGGGCGCAGGTTTTCGGGAATCTCAGCGTCGTTCGGGCGCGCGCCGCCGGGGTCGGTGGGGGGAGTGTGGCCGCTGGGCAGCATGAGCGCTGTTATCATCGGGGTGGGGGCAGCCGTCGGCGCGCGCTCCGCTGAAATCACCTCCTGTACCTCCTCGTTAATCTTCTCGCGCGCTTGCCAGAAGTCGTAGGCCAAATACACCAGTCCGGCCACGGCGGCCACTTCTAGAAACCAAAGCGCCCGGCTAGTCAGGCGCCCAAGGCGCAGCTCGCGGGGGGGCGGGGACCAATCTGCGGGGTCGTCCGTGGTTACCTGCGCGCGCAGCGCCCGGCCTGTATCGCGGAACCCGCGCAGGCGCTCTTCACGCGCGCGCTGTTTCTTTATCTTCAGAATGCGCTCAAGCTCATTGATGGAAAGGTCGTCCACCGAGCGGCGGTCTTTCATCATCATGCGGCCATCCGCGCGACCGCGAAAACCTCGCGCTGGAAGAACCAGCGAAACGGCGGCCAGGCGAAAAGTACCCGCCGCAACGCGGCCAGCAGCGCGTGCTCATTGCGACTCTGGGGCGGGCTTTGCAGCCACACCTGACCCCGAAAGCCGGCCCTGCGCAGCGCCAGCCAAAGGCTCAGCGCGCTCTGCTCGTTGACGTGTACGTCCACATTCGCGGCCACATTCAGCGCGCGCGGGTTGGCTGGATAGGCCGCTCCTTGCCCACACAAAACCCGGAAGAGGCGCACAAATGGATAGGCGTAGCGGTCGTACCATGCGTTCGGAGCGGTGTGCACTACGAGCAGGCCGTCGCGCTGCAGCACGCGCCGTGCTTGCTGCAGCGCCTGCTTCATCTCCCACGGGAAGAGGTGCTCGACCACGTCGAACAGCAACACGCGGTCGAAATCCCCATCAGGAAAGGGCAACGCTTTCGCGTCCGCCCGGGAGACCGGAGTGGCATTCAGCGCGTTCCGGCTACCGTCCTTGCGGGCGATGGAAACGGCTGCCGGAGCGTAGTCCACCCCACAGGCGCGCGCGCCCAACCGCGCGCAATGGCGCAGAATTTCGCCGCGCCCGCAGCCCACATCCAGCACGCGCATGTCCGCGCTGACTTCCGCCAGAGCGAAGGCAGCCTGCAGCCGGCGCGAAAGGCGCTCGCCGTGCGTTTCATTGAATTCGTGGAAGCCCTCGCAAGCCGCGCGGAAATATTCCTCGGTGTAAAGGTCGGGCGAGAGGGAGGGATGTTTTGCGGGCGGCGCTGCCATCACCGATGATTATAAGGGATTGCGGCGGCGAATCAGCTTTGCCGTTAGCGCCAGTTCAGGTACTTTCATTGCGTTCATCAGTGCCAGATAAACGGCCGCCCCAATTGCTCCGGGCAGCAGCACGGCTGCCAGTTCGCTCAGCAGCTGGCCCGGCCAGTTTATCTGGCCCACGCCCCACAGTGCGGCCATAGTTGGCACCGCCATCGCGGCAGCGGCGAGTACCGCTCGCGAAGTTGTGTGCCCCAGCCGCTGCCCGCGCAGGCTGCCGACGCGCCAGTGCAGCAGCATCCACATTGTCAGTGCGTGAACGCTTAATTGAATGGCATTGGCGATGATGAGGTCACTGAGCCTCATTGACCGGAAAAGCGAGGGCGTCAGCGCTACAACCAGATAGACGAAGACGCCCACCAGACCGACAATGGCCGGCGTCCATGCATCCTGCCGCGCGTAAAATGCGTTAATGAGCGGCAGGTCTATAGCCGCGGCGATGATTCCTAGCAGGTACAATCGCAGCACCATCGTCGTCATTGTGGTGTCGGCGGGAAGGAAATCGCCGTGCTCGAAAATCAGTTCCACCACCGGCCGCGCCAGCACGAAAAGCCCCACCGTGGCAGGGATGATGA
>CAJWGI010000230.1 GCA_913031335.1 uncultured Anaerolineales bacterium
CACGACCTGACCGGCATCCGGCTCTAATCCGGCAGCACGTGGTGCGCCGCCACGCTCGCCATCAGGGTTGCGCCAACCGTCAGCGAGCGCTCGTCAAAGTCAAATCTGGGGTGGTGATGGGGATAATCCAGTCCGCGCTCACCGTTTGCTGACCCGACGACGAAAAAGCAGCCCGGAATATCGGCCATGAATTCGCCAAAGTCCTCCGACCCAGCCGTGCGTTCATCGTCCGCGACCGCGGTCACGCCGGGTACACGTCGCGCCAGTTCCTGAACCAGCAGTGCTGCATCGGCGTCATTGACAACGGGCCGATACCCAGAGCCAAATGTCGCCTCCGCCCGACAGCCCATTGCGGAGGCGACATTTTCCAAAATCTGGGTGATGCGGCGTTTCACTCTGTCGCAAACTGCGTTTCGAAAGAAACGCAGCGTCCCGGCAAGGCGCACCTCACCCGGGATTACATTGTATGTGTCGCCGCCATTGATTTGCGTCACGCTCACCACTGCAGATTCTAGTGGAGGCACGTTGCGGGAAACGACCGTCTGTAATGCGACCACAATATGCGCCGCTGCCACAACTGGGTCGTGCGTCTGATGAGGCGAGGCAGCGTGGCCGCCATCCCCGCTGACCACGCACTCCCAATCGCAACTTCCGGCCAGCATTTCGCCTTCTGTCGCGCCCACCCAGCCAAAAGGACGTTCGTTCCATAAATGCAAACCAAAGGCAAAATCAGGGCGCGGTTCACGCAGGGCTCCATCCGCGATCATTGCCGCTGCGCCGCAACCGCCCTCTTCCGCCGGTTGAAAGACGAATTTCAGCGCGCCCCGCAGGCGCTCGTGCTGCTGCGCCAGCATCCCCGCCACGGTTAGGCCAATGGCTGTATGTCCATCGTGGCCGCAGGCGTGCATCACCCCGGGTTGCGTGGAAACATAATCCGTGTCGTTTTCCTCTTGAATGGGGAGAGCATCCATGTCGAAGCGCAGCAGCACGGTCGGGCCGGGTCTCTCCGCCCCGAGCAGGCCCACCACGCCCGTCTTTCCTACACCGGTATGCACTTCCATGCCAAGCTCGCCGAGCTGACGCGCCACGATGGACGCGGTGCGCACCTCCTGATATGCGAGTTCCGGGTGACGGTGGAAATCGCGCCGCTGCGCGATCGACTCGCCCTCGAGATTCTTGGCGGCTGCAAAAAAATCGCGTACTGTGACGAGGGCCTCCTCAGTCGCCCCGCGTCGGGCAGCTGCAGCCGCCGGAAGGGTGTCGCGAGCAATGGACAGCCGCTTTCGCTTTCAGGGCCTCGTACTCTTTCCACGGGACAATGTCTTCTCGCCGCACATCATAATAGCGTCCGTCCACGTCCACAGTAGCCGTGTCCGCGAGCGGTTTCAGGGCGACCACTCGACCGGCGCCGTGAGGCGTACCGACTTGTTTTTTTATTTTTGGCAGCTGCTTGCGAGCCTCCAGATATTGATCGTACTCATAAAGCAGGCAACAGCGCAAGCGTCCGCACATGCCACTGATGTTATCCGGGTTGAGAGAGATTCCCTGCGCTTTGGCCATCTTGATGGTGATCGGGTTGAATTCGGTCAGAAAGGTGCGGCAGCAAAGTTGCCCGCTGCACGCACCGATGCCGCCGAGCAGCTTGGCAACATCACGCTGGCCGATTTTCACCATCTCCACATCGCAATCCGGGAAGGCTTTGCGCAACTCGGAGAGCATCCGGCCGACGCCGCTGCTTTTTTCCGCGATTATGGAATAGTAAAAGGTCAGCTTGGAACCGTCGAAATTGTATTCCGCCCGATGGTACCTGACACCTTTGAGTTTCAAATCAGCGGCCACGCGCCTGCAAGAGGCAAGAGCTTCGGGCGCCTGCACCTGCCACGCTTGCTGCTGCACCAGGTCCCTTGGTGCGGCCATGCGCACAATCTTTTTCAGCTTTCGCCCACCCTTTTTGGTTGAGGGCTCGGAAAGAACCTTCGCCACTTCTCCCATCTGAATGCCACGCCGCGTGTTCACAATCACGCGGTCGCCCGCCGCAAGCTGCGGATGGCCACTGGCATCAAAATGGTACATTTTGCCGACCCAATTGAAGCACACTCCTACCACCGGATTAGCCAGGGATGTTGTCACAGACATATTATTCAATCACTTCTATCGGGATGGAATCCGCCTGCCGCTGCCGAGATTGCGCGCCAGCTTTTTCGGCGATGGTCGCCGCGATTTTCCTTAGCGCCGCCGCGGGTTCTGACTCCGGCTGCGCGACCACAATCGGCGCGCCGGCGTCGCCCCCCACCCGCACTGCCGGATCAAGCGGTATCTGCCCCACAAATGCCACGCCCGCATCTTCCGCAAGCTGCTCGCCGCCGCCCTGCCCGAACACATCCATTTGCGAGCCATCCGGCATGGAGAGATAACTCATGTTTTCAATCACGCCAAGCACCGGAACCTGCAACTGCCGGAAAAGCTCCAGCCCGCGGCGGGCATCCGCCAACGACACTGCCTGTGGCAGCGTCACGATGAAACCTCCGCTGAGAGAGAGCGTCTGCGCCACACTGAGCTGCGCGTCGCCCGTGCCAGGGGGAAGATCGACAATCAAAAAGTCGAGCTTGCCCCAGTCAACATCGTCCACAAACTGGCGAATGGCCGAGTGCAACATCGGGCCGCGCCAGGCCAGCGGCTGTTGCGCGCCGACCAGCAAGCCCATGCTGACCACCTTCACCCCGTGCGCGACCGCCGGAATCATTGTCTTGCCACGCGGCGGGGGAAGCTTGTCCACCCCGAGCATAATATGGCAGTTCGGGCCGTAAACGTCCGCATCCAACAGGCCCACAGCCGCGCCATCTTGCGCCAGAACAATGGCCACATTGACCGCCACCGTTGATTTGCCCACGCCGCCCTTGCCGGAGGCAATCGCCAGCGAGCATCCGAATCGTGGAGAGGATTCCGTCTCAGACTTCATACTGCTTCACCTTGAACCGCACCGAACGAGCGGGCCGCTTCGCCCTCTTTTTTCCCGTTAGCCACAGATATGCCTGCACATCATCGCAAGCCTGCCGGAACTCCGCCATCAAATCGTCATCGCTGCCTTTGTAGCGGCGGGTGGCCTGCTGCGCGCACACGGTGCAGCCGAGCCGCGCCCGGTGCGAGCCGGCATGGCAGGTCATGCAGCCATCAAGGCGAATC
>CAJWGI010000231.1 GCA_913031335.1 uncultured Anaerolineales bacterium
AGCGTCGGCTCCACATAGTGGCTGCACAGACCTTCGATCAGTTTGCCACGCGTGACCGCCCGCGTCAGGTTGTGGCCCTTTTCCCGCATGACCGCGGCCAGACCGTCGGCGGTGGGATGCTCACCATAATCAATGCCGGAGTGCTCCGCGACCGCCTCCCGGAGCAAGATTCGCGCCCAGGGCGGCTTGAAATCCAGCTGCTGCCCCTGATACGTGACTGTGGTGCCGCCGGTCACTTGCTCAGCCACATAGGCCACCATCTGCTCGGTCAGCCGCATCACATCCTGATAATCGGCATAAGCACAGTAAAACTCGAGCTGCGTGAATTCCGGGTTGTGCGTCAGGCTGACGCCCTCGTTGCGGAAATCACGCCCGATTTCGTACACCCGCTCGAAACCGCCCACCAGCAGCCGCTTCAGATAAAGTTCGAAAGAGATGCGCAGAAACAAATCCTGGTGCAACTGATTGTGGTGAGTGCTGAACGGCCGCGCCGCCGCGCCGCCATAGATGGGCTGCAGAACCGGCGTCTCAACCTCGAGGAAATCATGCTCATCCAGAAAAGCGCGCAGCGCCCGCACCACCCGCGCCCGCGTGCGGAATATCTCCCGAACGGGCTCATTAACGGCTAGGTCGGCATAGCGCTCGCGATAGCGCGCTTCGGCGTTGTCGAAGGCGGAATAAACCTTGCGTTCACCGTCCTCGTCCACCTCCTTGGCGGCCGGCAACGGACTTATGCTTTTGGCCAGCATGCGCAGCGCCGAGGTGTTCAAGGTGGTCTCACCGGTGCGGGTACGGAGCAGCGTTCCTTCGGCCTGCACTATGTCGCCGAGATCGTAGTCCGCCTCGAACTGTTTCAGGCGCTCCTTGCCGAGCACATCCGCGCGCAACAGCAGCTGAATGCGCCCACCGCCGTCCTCGATGTGGGCAAAGGCAAGTTTCCCCATGGTGCGCACCGAGCGCAGCCGCCCGCACAGCGTGGCTCTCACGCCACTGTCCTGCGGGTTGGCGCCATCCGCGAGCGCGTCCGAAAACGCTTGCAGCGCCGAGGTGATGGAGTGGCTACGCTGCGTGCGATGCGGATAAGCACACTCGCCGCGCGCGCGCAGGCGCTCAAGCTTCTTTAGGCGGTGTTGTTCAATCTCCGTCATCTCTCGCATGCGCTCACCGTTGCGGCCGGGAAAGCAGCCCTATTATACGGGTAATGCGGCTGCACAAAAAAAGCCCCGCGCCGGAATCCGGACACGGGGCCAAGCTGCGCTGTCGATATTACTTGATCTTCGTCACCAGAAAAGTCAGGTCACCGCCCGGCGCCGCAACCACAACCTTGTCGCCGGCCTTGCTGCCCAGTAGGGCCTGACCCAGCGGCGATTCGTTTGAGATGAGACCGGCAGTCGGCTTGGCCTCCGCCGCGCCCACAATCACGTACGATTCCACAGCCAAGCCGTTCTCTTGTACCATCACGGTCGAGCCCAGTTTTGCTACCCCATCGACCTTGCCCTTTTTGATGACGGCAGCTTTGGAGAGCATAGCCTGAATATCTACGATGCGCCCCTCCACGAACGATTGCTCGTTCTTGGCGGCCTCGTACTCGGCGTTCTCGAGCAGGTCACCGTCTTCCTGCGCCTGATGCAACCGCTCGGCAACCTCGGCACGGCGCACAGTGATCAGGTGCTGCAATTCCGCTTCCAGTTCGGTCAAGCCGTTCTTGGTCAGGTAAGTGACGTATTTTTCGTCGTTCATCATTCTTCTCGCCCTGCCTCCGCCCTTCTGCTGCTGGCGAAGACGAATGCGGAATAAAAAAGAACTGAGAGGGAATCCCAGTTCGCGTTCGCTCGTACGCGCGCATTCTAGCAGCGCAAGCTATTTTTGTAAAGAAGTGTTTCAGCCGCCGTCAGCCACCTCCCATCCGCAGAGAGCGCTTCATTCCGAAGGCGAGGAAGGGCCAAGCAATCCCTCTTGCTGCGCAGCCATTTGCGCCGTCTCAGGGATTTCTCGCTGCGCTCGAAATGACATGACGGTGGGCGCGCGTGGCCCCCGGAGAGATCAATCACTGCCGCACCCAACCCAATCCGCCGTCTCCAATGGCATTTGACCGATAGCCGTCCCCGTGATAAACTCTGGCGCACTATGAAGGCTACATTCTGGTTTGCAGTCTACTATTACTTTGCGCCCGGAAAGGCACCGGACGTTGTTTTGGCTTAAGTAGGCTGAGAGTAGGATAAGGTTACGAGAGCGCGGAGCAACGGCTCCGCGTTTTTTGTTCTCTAAGGGAGGGATTATGTCTACATGCAGAGGCGTGCGCGGCGCAGTACCGGTGCGGGCGAACACGCCCGAGGCGATTCTGCGCGCGGCGGACAGATTATTGCGCCAGTTGATTGAGAAAAACGGCATCCATCCGGATGACGTAGCTTCCGCAATCTTCACCACGACCACTGATATCACCGCAGAATACCCCGCCGTCGCGGCGCGGAAACTGGGCTGGCGAGATGTGGCGCTGCTGTGCGGCCACGAGATGAACGTGCCCCATGGCCTGCCGGCCTGCCTGCGCATCCTCATCCACTGGAACACCGAGAAGTCGCCGCAAGATATCGTGCACGTTTATCTGGAGGAAACGCAGAGCCTGCGCCCGGATTTATTCAAGCAGAAAGGAGGCGAGAAAGAATGGTAATCGTCATGCGCTCAGGCGCATCTCAAAAAGAAATTGACGCGGTGGCGGCTCGGGTGAAGGAGGAGGGGTTCGGCACCCACCTGGTGCAGGGAACTGAGCGCACGATCGTGTGCGTGCTGGGCGATGGACGCCCGGTTGACCAGCGCAAATACGACGTGATGGCGGGCGTGGAGAAAACCACGCGCATCTTGAAGCCCTTTAAACTGACCTCGCGCAGCATGTCTGCAGGAGACAGCACGTTGCGGTTGAACGGCACCACGGTCGGCACAAAGCCGGTGGTAATCATGGCCGGGCCATGCTCGGTGGAAAGCCGCACGCAGCTGCTGGAAACCGCCCACGCCGTGAAGGAGGCCGGCGCACAGGTACTGCGCGGGGGCGCATTCAAGCCGCGCACCTCGCCGTACAGTTTTCAGGGTTTGGGCGAGGAAGGGCTACAGATAATGGCCGAGGCGCGCGATCAAACCGGGTTGCCCGTGGTCACCGAGGTGATGGCCTCCGAGCAG
>CAJWGI010000232.1 GCA_913031335.1 uncultured Anaerolineales bacterium
ACCGCGTTGGCGGCGCCAACAATGGCTTCCGCATGAGCTATGGCCTCGAGAACGGCTATACGGTGGAGGAGGTGGATGCCATAGCCGGGCCGCTGATGGGATATCCGAAGACGGCGGTTTTTCGGCTGATGGATCTGGTTGGGCTGGACGTGGCCGCGTTGGTGAGCGCCAACATTGCCGCCGTACTGCCAGGCGATGCCGCCGCCGGTCGCGCGGACGGCAAAACCGGCGTGGTGATGGAGAGCATGCTGGAACGCGAGTGGCTGGGAAACAAGACCGGAATCGGCTTTTACAAACGCGTGGAGGCAGCCGGAGGTGGCAAGGAGTTCTGGCCGCTGGACGTGGAAAAGATGGAGCATGTGCCGCCGACGAAAGTGCGCTTTGATTCAATCGGGGCGGTGCGCAAGATTGAAGACCTTGGCGAGCGGCTGCGAGCCTGGGTGCAGTACGAAGACCGCGCGGCGCGATATGTCTGGCATACGCTGGCTGCACTTTTCGACTACGCCGCACAGCGCCTGCCGGAAATCGCTGATGAGACGATATCGATTGATGACGCCATGCGCTGGGGCTACATGATGGCGGCCGGGCCGTTCGAGTATTGGGATATGCTCGGCGTGGCTGCCACGGCGGAACGCATGGAAAAGGATGGCTACACGGTCGCGCGGTGGGTCGCCGATATGCTGGTGGCCGGGCACAACTCGTTCTGTCGCGAGATGAACGGCGCGAAGGAACAGTACGATCCCGGTCTTGGCGCATACGTTCCTGTGGTAGCGCCGCAGACCGCGTTGCGCGTCTCCAGCCTGCGGCAGGCCGGGCGCGAACTGGAGGGCAATGCCGAGGCCAGCATGTTCGACATGGGAGACGGCGTGCTTTTGCTCGAGTTCCACGGAAAGGCGAACACGCTGGGGGTCGGCGTGGTCGAGTTGGCACAGGCGGCGCTGCAGCGGCTGGAAGGGAGCGCCGAGATGGTGGGGATGGTGATTGGCAATCAGGGGCGCATGTTCAGCGCCGGTGCGAACATCGACCCGCAGGCGCTGCTGGCCGGCGGCGAGACGCCTGCCGTCGCGGTCGAGCGCATGGGGCGCGCCTTTCAGGATTTGCTTCAGGGGATGCGCTATTGCCCGAAACCGGTGGTGGCGGCGCCTTTTGACCGCACGCTGGGTGGCGGCACCGAGGTGGTGTTGGCGGCGGCGCGCATCGTGGCGCACATTGAGCTATACATGGGGCTGGTGGAGGTCGGCGTTGGCCTGGTTCCGGCCGGAGGCGGCTGCAAGGAAATGCTGCGCCGGGTGATGAATCCGGCCATGGCGATTCCCAACACCGACCCGATCCCGGTCATGCAGCGCATTTTCGAGACCATTGGCATGGCCAAGGTGAGCGTGGGTGCAATCGAAGCGCGCGAGATGGGCTACCTGCAGCCCGCCGACCGCGTTGTGATGGACCGCGAGCGGCTGCTAGGCGAGGCCAAGCGCGAGGTGCTCCATATGGCGCACAGTGGCCACGTGCCGCCGCGCCCCGAGAAAATCTACGCCGGCGGGCGTGACATGCTCGCGGCCTTGCGCTCCGCGCTTTACCAGATGCGCGAAGGGGAATACATCAGCGGCCACGACCGGCTGATTGGCGAGAAGCTGGGATGGATTCTGACGGGCGGCGACATATCCGCGCCCGAGTGGGTGGACGAGCAATACATCCTTGACCTTGAGCGGGCGGCGTTTGTGGAATTAATCCAGACCGGCAAGACGATGGAGCGGGTGCTGCACACATTGAAGACCGGCAAGCCGCTGAGGAACTAGAAGGTTGAAAAGTCGGAAGGTTGAAGGGTTGAAAGTTGAAGGTTGAACCTGTAACTTTCGAACTTTCCAACCTTTGCCTGAGAGGAGATTAGTATGAGAGAAGCAGTGATTGTAGCCGCCAGCCGCACCGCGGTGGGAAAATCGAGTAAGGGCAGCACGCGCAACCAGCGCTCGGACGAGATGGCGGCAACCGTGATTCAGGAGCTGCTGCGCCAGACGGAAGGCAAGCTGCGCCCGGAAGAGATTGACGATGTCTTTCTGGGCTGCGCCATGCCGGAGGGCAGCCAGGGCCTGAATACGGCGCGCGTCATCGCGCTGCGCGCCGGTCTGCCGGTGGATGTTCCGGCGCAGACCGTGAATCGCTTTTGCTCCAGTGGGCTGCAGACCATCGCCAGCGCGGCGGAACGCATCATCGCCGGCGGCGCGGAAACGGTTGTCGCCGGCGGTGTGGAGACGATGAGCTTGGTGCCAATGACTGGCTTTCGCATCAGTCCGAACCCATACATGGCCGCTGAGCAGCCGGAGGTTTACATGAACATGGGCTTGACGGCGGAGCGCGTGGCGGATGAGTTTGAAGTCTCGCGGCAGGCGCAGGATGAGTTCGCGCTGCGCAGCCACCAGCGCGCGGTGGCGGCCACCGAGGCGGGGAAATTCAAAGAGGAAATCGTGCCCGTGGTCTTCGAGGAGGTGAGCGCGGGCGAGAATGGCAGCCAGAAGCGGCGCGAGATTACCTTCGAAGTGGACGAGCACCTGCGTGCGGACACGACCCTTGAGGGACTGGCAAAACTACGCCCGGTTTTCAAGGAGAGCGGCACGGTCACGGCGGGCAACGCATCCCCGCTTTCCGACGGGGCGGCGGGCGTGATTGTGATGGAGCGCGATACGGCGGAGAAGAAAGGGCTGACGCCGCTGCTGCGCTTTCTCGGGTTCGGGGTAGCCGGCGTGCCGCCGGAGATCATGGGTATCGGCCCGGTAAAAGCGGTGCCGAAAGCACTGGCGCGCACCGGACTGGTCCTCGATGAAATCGACCTGATTGAGCTGAACGAGGCTTTTGCCGCGCAGGCGCTGGCCGTCATCCGTGAACTGGAGATTCCGCCGGAAAAGGTGAACGTGAACGGCGGGGCGATTTCGCTGGGGCACCCACTGGGCTGCACCGGCGCGAAACTGACTGTGCAGCTCCTGCACGAATTGCGCCGCCGCGAGGGCCGCTACGGCATGGTGACGATGTGCGTCGGCGGCGGGCAGGGCGCTGCCGGCGTTTTCGAGCGATTGAATTGAGCTAAACCGCGCTTTGCGCGCTCATGGAGCGCCCGCTGTTCAGGGGCGCTCTTTTTCTTTGGGCATAGAACCTGCAACTTAGCCGCAGTGCA
>CAJWGI010000233.1 GCA_913031335.1 uncultured Anaerolineales bacterium
GCAGCCAATGCGAACGCCCAGCGCAATCGCATCCGTGTGCTTCTGATCCCAATCATCACATACTCCAATCTCAAAGTCTGCCGCGCCGCCGCGCTCCGGCATCCCGGCCCCGCAGCCGCCGGGTTTCAGACGACACCGCAGCGCAGATTGTGCATTATAGCACACACACGCAATGGATTGAGTATACCGCGCTCTCCTGGGCCTACGTGCTACAATCGGAGCAATGACCCGCTCTAAACAAATCCAGAAGGGGATGCAAAACCTGCCCAACCGGCCGGGCTGCTATCTGATGAAGGACCGCGAAGGTGCGGTGCTCTATGTGGGAAAAGCGATAAACCTGCGCGCGCGCGTGCGCTCTTATTTCCACGCCTCTGCCAATCACAGCGCGCGCACCCGCGAGTTGGTGCGCAAAATCGCGGACATCGACTGGATTATCCAAAAAACAGAGCTTGAGTCGCTGCTGCTGGAATACAACCTGATAAACCGCTACAAGCCTAAATACAACGTGCGTTGGAAGGACGACAAGCGCTACCCCTACATCAAAGTTCACTGGGGAGACCCTTTCCCAAAGGTCACGGTCACCCGGCGCAAGGCGCAGCGTAACGACGACCACCGCTATTTTGGGCCGTATACGAGCATGTGGGCGGTACACCAGAGTCTGGATGTGCTGCGCAAGGTATTCCCGTATTTGACCTGTGACCGGGTGATTACCGGCGCGGACACGCGCGCCTGTCTTTACAGGGATATCAAACTGTGCAGCGCACCCTGCATCGGCGCCTGTGACGAGCAGGAGTACCGAGGCATGATTGCCGACCTGTGCCGATTCATGCTGGGTCGCACCGAGCCAATCATGAAGCGGCTGCAGGATGAGATGCAGGCCGCCGCCGGGCTGCAGCGCTACGAGCGGGCAGCGGGCTTGCGCGACCAGTTGCTGGCCATTGAACGCATCGTCGAAAAGCAGCAGGTCATCAGCCCGAAGGACGTTGACGTCGATGTCATCGCCTTCGCGCACGAAGCCAATGACGCGTGTGTGCAGGTCTTCTTCATCCGCTCCGGCAAGCTCATCGGGCGCGAATATTTCGTGTTGGAGGGCACGGCCGACGAGGACAACGAGAGGGTACTGACCGCTTTTGTAAAGCAGTTTTACCACAAGGCCACTTTCGTGCCGCAGGAGGTGCTGCTGCCGGGCCCTCTGGCCGAAGCCCGGATAATAAAGGAATGGCTGCGTGACCGGCGCGGCGGCCGCAAGGTGGCGCTCACCGTGCCCCGCCGCGGTGCGAAACGCAACCTTGTGCGCATGGCGACGGAAAACGCATCCGAGATTCTCGGCGCGATGAGAGCGCAATGGCAGGCCGACACATTGAAGCAGGAAGCCGCGCTGGCCGAGCTGCAGGACGCTCTGCGGCTGCCGGAACCGCCTAACCGCATCGAGTGTTTCGACATCTCCAACACGCAGGGCACGGCCGCCACCGGCAGCATGGTAGTCTTCCATCAGGGCACGCCGGAGAAATCACATTACCGCCACTTCACCATCCGCACAGTGGCCGGGCCGGATGATTACGCCGGCATGCGCGAGGTGCTTGTGCGCCGCTTCCGCCGCTGGCAGGCAGACGGCGAGCGGGATTCTGCGGCGCCAAAGCCGGACGAGGCCTTTGCCCGGCTGCCCGACCTGCTGCTGGTGGATGGCGGCAAGGGGCAGCTAGGAATCGCGCTGGCGGTGCTGCGCGAATTCAAACTCAGCGATTCTGTTTGCGTCGCCGCTCTTGCAAAGCAGAATGAGGAATTGTTCGTACCCGGTCAGGTCGCGCCTGTGGCCTTGCCGCCGCACTCACCCGCGCTGTTCCTCGCCCAGCGCATCCGCGATGAGGCCCATCGTTTCGCGTTGGCGCACCACCGCCAGCGCCGCCGGAAATCTGGCCTAGCCTCGCGGTTGGACAGCGTGCCGGGCATCGGGCCGGCGCGGCGCAAAGCGCTGCTCAGGCATTTTGGCTCGCTCGAGCATATTCGCGCCGCGAGCTTAACGGAATTGCTGCAGGCGGATGGGATGACCCGCCCGGCCGCTCAGTCTGTCAAGGAACTGTTGTAAGCATCCGGACCCATGCCCTCCGCACCCAGCAGCACACCCGGTTTTGCCCCTAGCGCCGAACCGCCCCCCGCGGGACTGGCGGGCGTGGCGCGGGCGACATCAATAATCGCCGCCGGAAATATCGTCTCGCGCGTGCTCGGTCTGGCGCGCGACATCGCAAAATCATATTTCTTCGGCGCGACCGGCCTGGTCAGCGCTTTCAACATAGCCGCAAAGGTTCCGATGTGGTTTTACGATTTACTGGCGGGCGGCATGGTCAGCGCGGCGCTGGTGCCCGTTTTCAGCACGTATGCCCGCCCTGAGAAACGGGCCGAGTTATGGCTGATCGCCTCCTTTTTACTCACCCTTTGCGTCACTTTGATGACCCCGCTGGTGCTGCTGGGGGAGTTGTTCGCTCCCCAAATCGCATGGCTGGTAAGCGGCGGCATGAGCGCGGAAACGCTGCGCCTGACCGCCAGCCTGCTGCGCCTGACGCTGCCGGCCATGCTCTTCCTGAACTTCGCTGGTATTCTGGCCGGGCTGCTCTATTCACTGAAACGCTTCACGCTGCCCGCATTCAACGCGGCGATTTTCAACCTCGGCATCGTGGCCGCCACGCTCCTCTTCGCGCGGCCGTTCGGTGTGCGTGCTATGGCAGCCGGTCTATTGGCAGGCGCGGCGCTGCAGGTACTGCTGCAGCTGCCCGGATTGCGGGACACGCAGCTGCGCCCGGTTCTGGACTGGCGTCATCCGGCCCTGCACCGCATCGCGCGGCTGTACTTTCCCATTGTTCTCGGCCTGCTGGTAGATATGGTTAGCCGCGCAATTTCCTACCGGCTGGCATCCACCACCGGCGACCAGAGCATCGCCTGGATGGATTACGCCACCACGCTGATGCAGTTCCCGCTCGGGCTGACCTCCACGGCCATCTCCGTCGCCATCCTGCCAACGCTGGCGCGGCAGGCGGCGGGGTGGTCTGCGCCGGAGGACAGCCGGGATTTTCTGGCCACGCTGGCGCACGCATTGAGACTGGTGCTGGTGCTCATCATCCCTGCCACGGTGGGGCTTTTCGTGCTGGCGCGGCCGGTGGTGGAACT
>CAJWGI010000234.1 GCA_913031335.1 uncultured Anaerolineales bacterium
GCTAGAGACTCAATTTACCGTCAACGCGAATTACCAAAACGTGTTGATCGAGTTCTAAAACCGGCGACATATTCCACAAGGTGGGCAATCAGCTTTGACTAGCAAGAAACGCATTGTCGTCTTAGGCGGTGGCATCTCCGGCGTCACAATTGCCTTACGGCTGCAGGAACTCGGCTTTCAGGCGGAAATATGTGAGGCTGAGGATCACATCGGCGGTCTGGCCGGCACGGTGCGTCCTGACGGAGGCAAATATTGCCTTGATTTTGGTCCACATTTCTTCATCACCCAGAAGGAAGAGATCGTTGATCGCATCACCGACCTCGTGGCAGACGATGTGGTCAGTTTTCAGCGAAGTGCGCAGCTCCACGTGCAGGGCCGCTTTTTGGATTACCCGCTCAGCGCCAAAAACGTGATGCTGAACTTCCCGCCGGTCGATGCCATCGCCTCGGTGGCGACATTTCTATGGGCTCAATTAATGCAGAGCGTACAGCGGACGCTTGGGTCGGATGTGCCCCAGTCGCATTTCGGGGAGTGGGCGGCCGCCAATTTCGGCAGCCATCTGGCCAAGGTTTTCTTTCGCCCATACACGGAAGGGTTCTGGAAACTACCCTGCGAGCAGCTTTCGCCCGAGATTCTGCCCACCAGCACGCGTCTGAACTTCATGAAAAGCCTCCGAATGATGCTTTTGCGTAAGGTGAGTGGACAGGCGCAGTCGCTCACGGAGCGGGAGCTCGTGCTGCCGCTCCGCTACCCGACCCGTGGTTATGGGATGATAGCGGAGGAAATCGCGGAGCGCGTACTGAATATGGGCGGCGTTATCCGCCGCAATGCCAAGGTCTCAGAGGTTCAAGCGAGAGCAGACGGAGGGTATGTGGTGGCGGCAAATCAGAATGGCCAGGCAGTCGAACTGGAAACTGACTATGTTGTCTCCACAATCCCGACGCCGGACCTGGTGGACATGATGTTCCCGGCTGCTCCCGCCAGCGTCCGACAGAGCGCGAAGAAGCTCGGATACTTGGCATTGATTGTGCTTTATGCGGTCACCTCGAAGAGGGATTTGCTCGACACTTCCTACGTGTACTATCTTGGTCGTCCCTACCATCGCCTTGCGGAGATGGACAAGTTCTGTGACACTCTATGCCCGCCAGGAGAAAACATGCTGGCGGTGGAGTTTTCGTGTCATCACGGCGATGACTTGTGGAAGATGAGCGGGCAAGAGCTCTTCGAATTATCACTGCCGCATCTGGAGCAAGATGGAATTCTCTCACGCAAGCATGCCACAAAGTTATTTCTCCTCCGCGCTGCGCACGCGTATCCGATTCGTTATTACGGCTTTCGAGAGCATCTCGACAACGTGCTTGAATACGTTCAGGCGCAGCCCAATCTGAATGTGCTTGGCCGCACGGGCGAGTATCGCTACATCGATAGCGACCAGTGCATGGAGCGCGCATTTGCTCTGGCTGAACAAATCGCGGATACGTTACAGACGTGACAGATGCTGCGTCGTCAAACCGCTGCTCAGCACATAACATGTTTGGAGGCTTCTGATGAAAACTTTCTTGCGCACAATGGCCGTAAATTTGGGGGTGTTCGGCGAGGTACTCTCTTTTCTGTGGCAGCAGAAACTGTGGTGGATGATCCCCATGGTGACCGTGCTGCTTGTTTTCGGCCTGCTGCTGATTTTCGCCTCGGCCTCGGGCGTCGGGCCGTTTATTTACACGCTTTTCTAAATGCTCTCCCGGCGATGGGTACGTACCTACACGCTGGAGTTAAAGGACCCGAGCCCAATTGCAGAGTACGGCTGCCGACAGACGCGCCCAGGAGCATGGGAAGTCATGCCGGCTGGGTAGTTTCCATGTGAGCATCCGTCCTCGAAAAGGGTCGGCTGACAGCAACGCGGTGAGTGACTTGCCCCTAAATACTCCGGGGCAGTTTCGTTTTTCAGGGCAGATGCGCGAGTGGCGCCTGTGCGTATATGCTAGAATTGCCACCGTAACCCATCCTATGCCAGTCCTTTCTACCCAGCTTGAGGAGTTCATTGTTTCTGGCGCGCACGCGGCCCAGCGGGCGGGTGCGCTTCCGGCCTGTAGGCTCCCGGAGCATGCCCATCTCAGCCGCCCGAAAAGGCCGGAGTGGGGTGATTATTCCTGCGCGCTGCCACTGCAACTAGCCAAACCAATGCAACAACCTCCGCTGGAAATCGCTGCTCAAATCGAAAAGCATCTGCCTGAAAGTGTGTTGCTGGGCAAAACCTCGGTTTCCCCTCCCGGTTTTGTGAACATTTCTCTGGCGGGAGACTGGCTGGCAGCGCAGGTGGATGCCGTGTTGCGATCCGGGCCTACATACGCGGATTTGCACTACGCCACTGGTAAGAAGGCGCAAGTTGAGTTCGTCAGCGCGAACCCCACGGGACCGTTGACCGTTGGCCACGGACGCGGCGGCGTTGTTGGGGACACCATATCCAGCTTGCTTTCGGCGGTCGGATATCAGGTTACGCGCGAATTCTATTACAACAACGCTGGCCAGCAGATGCGCCGGCTAGGCGAATCGCTACGGCTGCGCTATTTGCAGGCGCTGGGTCAGTCGGTGGATTTGGCGGAAGACCACTACTACGGCGAATACTTGGCGCAATCAGGCCGTGGGCTCCACGCGGAGCACGGGGACGGTCTGGCTAATGCGGATTGGGATGCTTTCAAAGATCTGGCTGAAGAAGCCATTGCCGGGCAGCAACGTGAAACGATGAAGCGCTTGGGCATCCGCATGGACGTGTTCTTCAACGAACACTCGCTTTACGAGGACGGTTCAGTTGAAAAGGTGACGGAAGCCTTGCGTGAGAACGGTCTGGCGTATGACCGCGATGGCGCGCTCTGGCTCGCCGCCACGGCTCTGGGCGGTCCGGATGACCGCGTAATCGTCAAGTCGAGCGGCGAGCCAACTTATCGATTACCGGACATCGCCTATCATTGCAACAAGCTTGAACGTGGTTTTGACTTGGTTGTCGATGTGCTCGGTGCCGACCACAAAGATTCATTTCCGGATGTGCTGCGCGGGGTGCAGGCGCTGGGTCATGACGGCGCAGGCATTAAAATGCTCATGCACCAGTTTGTCACCCTCAAGGGAGAGCGCATGAGC
>CAJWGI010000235.1 GCA_913031335.1 uncultured Anaerolineales bacterium
CGGATTTCGCCCATCTGGTGTTGGCAGCCGCCCACCCCAAACCAGATGCGGAGACCCTGGCCGTTATCGGGCCACTGCTGGGAGAGGCGGTACGCAACGTGATTCGCGGGCACGCCACCACCTCCGCAGCCGCCCGGAATGTGATCAAAGAAATTACCGCAGACTGATGGCAACGATCGGTGGCGCATATTGACGATACAATTCGGCACTGACGGCTGGCGCGCTGTCATTTCAGACACTTTCACTTTTGGAAACCTGCGCCTAGTTGCGCAGGCCATCGCCGACGCAGTGAATTCACCCGATTGGCTGGACGAGGGTCACCCCGATCACGACCCCCATCTGATGGTGGTGGGGCACGACACGCGCTTCCTTTCAGACCGCTTCGCGAGTGAAGTGGCGCGCGTGCTCGCCGCCAACGGCATCAAGGTACACCTGGCCCACGCTGATGCGCCCACCCCCGCAATTTCGTACGCGGTGACCCACTTGCGCGCCGCTGGCGCCGTGATGGTCACCGCCTCCCACAACGCTCCCCGTTACAACGGGATAAAAATAAAAGCGGCCTACGGCGGCGGCGCGCTGCCGGCCCAGTGCCGCCGCGTAGAGGTGTATCTAAACGACAACGAGACGCGGGCGCGCGGACCCAACTTGATGGATTTTGACCAGGCGGTAGAGGCTGGAATGATTACTCGTTTCAACCCCTTCCAGCCGTATGCCGAACATGTGCACAGCATCATCGATATGGAGCGCATTGCCAGCTTTCCGGAACGGCTGCATGTGGTGGCCGACGCCATGTACGGGTCCGGCCGCAGTTATCTGAAGAGCCTGCTGGGTGGAACAGGACTCGAGGTGATGGAAATTCGCGGCGAGATGAACCCTGGTTTCGGCGGAGTACACCCGGAGCCAATCATGAAATACCTAGGCGCCACCGCCAGCGCCATCGCCAACGGCCGCGGCGATGTCGGCCTGATCACTGACGGTGACGGCGACCGCATTGGCGCAATGGATGGCCGCGGTCAGTTCATCGACCCGCACCGCATAATGTCGCTGTGCCTGCGCTATCTGGTGGAAAAGAAGAAACAGTCCGGCGCGGTGGTGAAAACTGTCTCAACCACACACATGCTCAATCGGCAGGCGGAACTTTACGCCCTGCCGCTGCACGAAACACCGGTAGGGTTCAATCACATCTCCGACCTGATGCGCTCCGAATGCGTACTCATCGGCGGGGAAGAATCCGGCGGAATCAGCATCCAAGGACACATCCCGGAGAGCGACGGCGTCCTGATGGGGCTCCTGTTGCTAGAAGTTATGGCCGCATATGGGACCTCGCTGCATGAATTGGTGGAAAACCTGCTGCGCGATTTCGGCCCGGTCGAATACACCCGCCACGATTTGCGTCTCGCTCACCCGGTGGAGAAGAAAGATTTGGTGCGCCGACTGCAGCGCCGCGCTCCGGATAAAATCGGCCACCTTTCGGTGAAAGACCTGCAGACAACCGATGGGGTGAAATACCTGCTGGAAAACGATAGCTGGCTGCTCATCCGCCCGAGCGGAACAGAACCGCTGCTGCGCGTTTACGCCGAAGGGCGCAACGAGGCGGACGTGGAAGCGCTGCTGGATTACGGACGGGAGGTGGCGCAAAGCGCCTGACGCTCCGCGCAGCGGTGGAAAAGCGCAGCCGGCGCGCTGCCGCACGTATTCGGCAGCCACGCCGGCGTTATTTTTTGCCTGAGTTTATCCTATCCGCTGGCTAAGCGTCGTACCGAGCGAGTGACTATCACAACCGATAGCAGTCCCAGCGCGGTGAAGAGCAAAACAGGAATGCCGACTTCGTCAGCGAAACCGGTGTCCGGTAACGCGTCCGCGGATGAAACCGCCACCACCGGGATTGCGGTAGCCGCAACAGCCACATTGCTGTTGCCTCTGCTCGCCACCTTATTCGTCGACGCAGCGGAGCCCGAGACGCTGCTGGAGGGTTCCGCTAGCTGCGCGACAGCGACCGGTTCCGCCGGCGCCACCACTACGACCGCCGCCCCGCTCGATTCCGAGCCGGCTGCCGCTGCCAGTCGCGCCTGCTGTTCCGATTCCGGTACCATCACGGCGGCCACCTGCGCGACCGAAGTCGCCTCGGCGTATTCCGCCACCTGCGTGTTGCTGGCGTTTATCTCTGCAACCTGGGTTGCGCTGGCGCTGGCCTGGGCGGGTCTAATCTTAAATGCGTACAAACCTAACGCCACCAGGCCGGCGACGAAGAGGCCGCCCAACGCCACCGACGCAATGATGAAGGGTCGATTGGTCGACTCTTCTTCGGGATACTCCATGACACACCTCCCCTAAAGTGGGTGCCGAGACCTTCCGCAAATTCGCACGTTTCGACAAAAAGAAGGAACCTTTTTGTCGGCCTCAGGTGAACGACACTAAGGTTACTGCCGGGGAAGCATTGCGCCCATGTCACGCGGTCTGGCCACTTCTGACCAACCCGGCTCAGGGCCACGCCGCATTCTCGATCTGTCTGGCCCCAGCAGATACAGCGAGAGAAGATGCAATTTTCATGCCACAGCCGATGACAGTTCTCTAACCCTCCGATGCGCACTCTAGAACAGACCTATCTCGAACACGATATGGGGCTGCTGCAAATGATTTCCGCCACCGTTGGGTTGGAGCCGGCAGCGGGAAACCCCCGGGCAGCCGCCCTCGAGCTGGCGGCAGCCATGCAACAACCTGAGCAGCTACACATCACCCTCACTGGCCTGAGCTCGGAGGCGCGGGAGGCATTACAAGCGCTGCTGTCATCGGGTGGACGCATGACAGTGGCCGCCACGGCGCGTCGTTTTGGTGAAGTCCGCCCGCTGGGTCCCGGTGCTCGCCGGCGCGAGCGCCCGGCGCGCGAGCCCGCGAACGCGCTGGAAACGCTCTGGTACCACGGCCTGATTGGGCGCGCGTTTGACGACCAGCCCACCCCACAAGAGTATTACTACATACCACCAGAGCTGCGCTCGTTACTATCTCTCCCTGCTGAGAATCCGACTGCCGTGCCGAAAGTGAAGGTGCAGCCGCCTGCCGCCGATGAAACGGTGCCAGCCCCGCACAGCCTAGTGGACGACGCATGCACCGCCCTGG
>CAJWGI010000236.1 GCA_913031335.1 uncultured Anaerolineales bacterium
GGTGTGGTCAGCGGCGGCACTGCCTTTCCTTGCCATTTCACGTAGTCAAGGTTGTGCACCTGCAGGCAGATGGGCGCGCCGATCGTGTGGCCGTGCATCACCCCGCTGAGGATTTGTACGCGGTCCTTTTCGATTTTCATGCGCCCGCCGCTGCCAAAACCTTTCTGACGGCGGGCTAGATCGCAGTCGATGTCTTCCGCGCCGAGCGGCAGCCCGGAGGGCATCCCTTTCAGGATGACGCTGACGGCGGGGCCGTGGGATTCGCCGGCGGTCAGGAATCTAAGCATTTGAGCGCCTTCTTTGCGGCGGCATGCATGGCCTCAACTGGCGGCTGGCAACCCGTCCAGCGCGCAAAAGCGAGCGCGCCCTGCTGCACCAGCATGCCCAGCCCGCCGGCCGCGCGCAGACCGTGCGAGCGCGCCTGCCGCACCAGCATGGTTTCGGACGGATTATAGACCAGGTCATAGAGTAGCATGTTCGGCGGGAAGGGAATAACCGGGAACCACGGTGTGCTTTGCGTCTGCGGGGTCATGCCCAGCGGCGTGCAGTTGACCGCCAGCGCGCAGCCCTGCGAGGCGTCGCCGAGGTCGGTGGGCGTCCACTCGAAGTTAAGCAAGTGTCCGCCGGTGGCGCGGTGCAGCTCGCGCGCAAATTGCACTGCGGCGGGCAGGTTGCGCGCCAGTATGCGCACCTCCGCGCCGCGCTGCAACAACGCGAATGCCACCGCCCGCGCCGAGCCGCCCGCGCCTAAGATGAGCGCCGGGCGCCCGGCTAATTCCACCCCGAACAGGTCTATTTCAGCCAGAAACCCGGGCACGTCGGTGTTCTCGCCGCGCAGCCGGGTGCCGTCGCGGACGAGCGTGTTTGCCGCGCCCAGCGCGGTGGCGGTCTCGCCCAGCTCATCCAGTAGCGGCAGCACGCTCTGTTTGTGCGGAATGGTGACGTTCGCGCCGTCCCATTCTCCGGAGCGCAACCGCTCCAGCACCGCGGGAAGGTCCTCTGGCGCGACGTCGGTGGCGCTGTAGCGGTAGTCCATCCCGATGGCGTCCGCGGCAGCGTTGTGCATGGCCGGAGAGACGCTGTGCGCGACCGGGTGGCCGAGTAGGGTGAAAGCGGGCATTTCAGCGCACCTCCGCGCCCAACGCGCGCAGTGTGTGCGCAAAAGCGGGAAAGGATTCGTGCACCGCTCCGGCGCGCTGTACGCTGCTCTCGCCCGACGCCAGCAGCGCGCCCACCGCCAGCGACATCGCCAGACGGTGGTCAGCGTGGCTGTCCACCGTGGCGGCGGAAAGCTGCTGCGGCCCGCTGAGGCTGAATCCATCCGGCCGTTCGCTGATGGTGATGCCCATGCGCTGTAATTCAGCGGCCAGCACGGAAATGCGGTCAGATTCTTTTACGCGCAGCTCAGCGGCGTCACGCACGGTGGTCATCCCTTCGGCTTGCGTGGCCATCACCGCGAAGATCGGAAACTCGTCAATCATGCGAACCACTAGCTCGCCGCGCACCTCCACCGCGCGCAGGCGGGAGTAGCGCGCGGTGATGTCGGCGACGGGCTCGCCACCGCTTTCGCGTCGGTTTTCGATGGAGATATCCGCGCCCATCGCGTTGAGCGTATCGAGCAGGCCGATGCGCGTCGGGTTGACCCCCACCCCGCGCAGCCGTACCGCACTGCCGGGCAGCAGCACGGCAGCCGCAAGCAGAAAGGCGGCGCTGGAAAAATCCCCCGGCACGGTCAGGCGGGTGGGCGGCAGCGGCCGCCCGCTAGGATGCAGCCGAACCGCATGGGCGCTGCTGAGTACGTTAATCCCCAGTTCGCGCAGCATGCGTTCAGAGTGGTCGCGCGAGGGCGCGGGCTGGTGGATCGTGGTCGTGCCGTCGGCCTGCAGCGCGGCCAGCAGCAACGCGGCTTTAACCTGCGCGGAGGCAACCTGCAGGTGGTGTTCGCGCCCGCGCAGCCCGCCGCCACGCACGTTCAGCGGCGCATTATCAGCCGAAATGGACGCGCCCATCTCGCGCAGCGGACGCGCTACCCGGCCCATTGGGCGGCGCCGCAGCCCGGGCGTGCCGGTGAGTTCGACTTGAAGCGGCATCCCGGCCAACGCGCCCAGCAGCAGACGCATGGTGGTGCCCGAGTTTCCGCAGTCGAGCGGTAC
Organism: uncultured Anaerolineales bacterium; assembly: GCA_913031335.1. Classification (GTDB taxonomy): domain Bacteria; phylum Chloroflexota; class Anaerolineae; order Anaerolineales; family UBA11657; genus CAJWGI01. Next base: position 2,154 of record CAJWGI010000236.1, read on the forward strand.
CGTTGGCTGCTGCCATGTGCCGCCGCGTACGTTCAGGTCGCTGCCCGTCCCTTCGATGCTGACGCCCAATTTTCGCAGGCAGTCTATCATGGCCGCGGTCACTCCGGCGCGGAGCACGTTTTGCAGGCGCGATTCGTGCGGACTGAGTGCGGCGTGCAGCAACGCGCGGTGCGAAATGGATTTATCGCCGGGCAGCTCTGCGCTGCCGCGCAGCGCGCCGGCAGGACCGCGCAGTTTCATTCGTTCTCCGCGGGCGCGGGCGGAAAATGGCGTCGGCGGGTGGCGCGGATGGCGCTGAGAGCGGCCTGCAGGCTGTCCGCGTCGCCGTCGAGGGCTGCTTCTAGCGCTTCAAGCGCGCGGCGCTGCTGCCCGAGCGCAGCACGCACCGGTTCCCGGTTGGTTTGCAGGATGTCGCTTAACATGCGCACATCGCTGGCTGCTACGCGCGTTGTGTCGTGGAAGCCGGTCGAGACCAGATCCCACACGCCCGCGTCGTCCTTCCCGCGCTGCTCCACGGCTGCCACCAGGCTGCAGGCAAGCAAATAGGGGAGGTGGCTGGTCAGGGCCACCAGCCGGTCGTGGCGCGCAGCTTCCATTTGCAGCGGTCGCGCGCCTGCCGCCGAGACAAGTTCCCTCGCCAGCGTGAGCGTCTCCGAGCTGGTCTGCGGCAGCGGGGTGAGCACGAAAGCGGCCTGCCGGTAAAGCCCCGCATCCGCGTGTGCCAGACCGCCGGTCTCTTTTCCACACATCGGGTGGCCGCCGATGCAGTCGAAACGCTCTGGCAGCGCGGCCATGGCTGCAGTGATTTCGGCTTTGGTTGAGCCTAGATCAAGCACCGGAAGCGCTCCCGCTGAATGTGGCAGCAATTGCGGAAGCTGCGCCAGAAGCTCCAGGATAACGTGAACCGGGGTGGCAAGCACCAGCATGTCCGCGCGCGCCACGCCCTTG
>CAJWGI010000237.1 GCA_913031335.1 uncultured Anaerolineales bacterium
GGGTATGCGGCTTTCACGAGCGCGGTTCCTTTGCCGGCCTCCTCGCCGTTGGAGAGCAGCGCCACGCGCGGATTCGCAATGGCCAGCACCTTCTCGGCATACACGCTTCCCATCACCGCGAACTGCTGCAGGTATTCGGGTTTGCAGTAGCTGTTTGCGCCTACATCTAGAAAAACGCAGCGTCCGCGCGGGATGGGCAGCAGCACGGTCAGGCCAGGGCGGCGCGCTGCCGGTAGGCGCCTGATAATGAACAACCCATTCGCAAGAATTGCGCCGGTGTTGCCGGCTGAGACGAACGCATCGGCCTCGCCGTCGCGCAGCAATTGCATACCGCGCGCGATAGAGTTTTCGCTTTTTCTGCGGGAGGCAAAAGCGGGAGGCTCGGCCATATCCATGCGCTCCGGAGCATGCACTATACGCAGGAGTGGAGCAGAGCGGTTGGCGTTTGTCTGCGCCAATGCTGGACGCAAGAGCGCTTCGTCGCCAGTGACGAGTATCTGGCAGCCGAATTTAGCCGCTGCGCGCGCAGCGCCGTGCAGTTCGGGGAACGGGTACTCGTCGCTGCCCATTCCGTCTAGGGCAATGCGCAAACTGTTCGCTGGCATGAATCGCTATCCGGTGATGGAACGATTGTAGCTATACTCGGCTGTCCTGTAAAACCCCGCCAGCGCGCTTTCGGTGCGGCTGCAGAAAGGCGCGCGTTGACAGCGCCTTTAGCGATGCTATAATTTTGAAATCGAGCGCTCGTGGCGGAATTGGCAGACGCGTCAGGTTGAGGGCCTGGTGACCGTTTTAGGTCGTGTGAGTTCAAATCTCACCGAGCGCACTTATTTGTCGCATTTGCATTCCCCGGGGCGCTTGCCGTCTTGCGTAGGAAACGAAAGAGAAAAGCATTGAGTGAGATAGTCGAAAGCAAGGTAATTGCCGGCGTGCAGCATGTCCGCTTTGAACCCTTCACGGATGACCGCGGGGTGTTTCGAGAGACCTTCCGCGTGGAGTGGTTTCCGCAGGTGGACTGGGGGCGTATGCAGGCGAACCGTTCTGATTCGGCGGCGAACGTGCTGCGCGGCCTGCATTTTCACCACTATCAGTTCGATTATTGGCTCGCTCCGCGCGGCGAAATCCGCGTGGCGCTCTGTGATTTGCGCGCATCCGCGGCTACTTTCAAGGCGGTGGAAATGGTGGAAATGAGCTCAGGCCGCATGCACGGACTGCTGATTCCACCCGGCGTGGCGCATGGCTTTCTCGCGTTGACCGAGGCCACAGTGAACTATCTGGTCAGCAATTATTTCGATGGCGTGGACGATCATGGCGTTGCCTGGGATGACCCTGATTTGGCCGTGCCGTGGGGTGTGGAAAGCGCGCTCATCTCTTCGCGCGATGCGCGCAACCCGCGTTTGCGCGACCTTCCGGCGGAGTTGCGCCCGCGCTAAGGCCGGCGCTCATGGGATGATGGGGTTGAAGTAGAAGTAAATCGCCTTGCTCACATCGGCGAGCAATTGCGAGTTCTCGTCCCAATAGGTGTAATCCGGAACCCACACATAACAAACAAGCACATAATCTCCGCCGGAGGTGAAGACCACGCCAGCATCCCCTATGGGCTCACCCTGCGCCCAGCCGTGCTTGTGTGCCACCACCGTTCCCTCTGGCACGCCCGCTTCCAACAGCACGCCGATGCGGTTTGCAGAAAGCCAATCCAGCATGGCGGTGCATTCTTCCGGGGTGAACTCCGCGCCGAATGTGTCAATCAGCAATCCATCCCCGCTGCGCGCGCAGCGATAAATTCCCCGCAGCAACCGGCCGATGTCGGCAGACGTGGTCTGCATATACGCGTCCGGTTGCGTGTTAACGTCGCTGCGTGAATTCGCGGGGGTGTGACGGAAGCCGGGTGGCTCTTCGGTGTCGTACAGTCCGCCGATGAAGGTGCTGCGCAACCCGAGTCTTTCATAACTTTCGTTCAGACGCTGCAGTCCGCGGGCGGCGTCAAGGTCCCCAATCCACTCAATGAGCAGATTACTGGTCCAGTTGGAACTTTCGGTGACGGCCTTTTCCACCAGGTCGAGTTCATATGGCAGTGCGCCGCCGCTGACCTGCCGGTAGAACTCGGCCAGAAACGTGATTTTCATTATGCTCATGCCCGAGAAAGCTACTCCCGGCTCGGCGGGCAGCGCTTCGGCGTGCAGCCAGTTGCGCTGTAATTCATCACCCGAGCGCAGATCGACAAGGTACAAGCTGAGCAGGCCGTCAAAACTGCGCCGCTCCAGGTAGTCGCGCAATTGCCCTTCGAGCAGCTCGAGCGTGGGCGCTTCGGAGGGTCGGATGCTGACCAACAGTTCCGTGCTTCGCTCTGTGGGGCGCTGCAGCGCGGCTTCCACAAACGGCAACGAAGCATCAATTCGCAGCAATTGCGCTGGCGGGCTGATGACGGTCACCAATTGCTCCGGGTCGGTCCATGGCGTGAAGGCGGGGCGGTCGTAGCGCCGAGCGACATCGATCAGAAACGCGCGCAGCTTCTCTCGCGAAAAACTAGCCTCCAAACCGAGTTCCTGTGGCGCGGGCGGTTGCGGCCTTCCGCGCAGTGTGTCCCAGAAGCGGATCGGTGCGTCCGGAAGGGTTAGCTGCCGCAGCATGGCTGCTCCGTGCACCTTGAATTCCACCCGGTGTGGCTGTAATTGAAAAACGCTTTCGCCGTAGCGCAACGTGACCGGTGTGGCATAGACGGCCTGCAGCTGCGCAATGGCGCGGTCGCCGCGCAATCCGCCCACCGGAATCCCGCCCAAGGTGACGCCGTCCGGCAGAGGGAGATCGGTGTTGATGAAGCGCACATAGTGAACCAGCGTGAGCGCACCGCCGGCCAGCATGCATACTGTGGCGATGCGCGCGGCCGCGCGGCCGCGCTTGCGTCGGTGACGATGGCCGAGCCGCAGGTCTGATTTCATTGTGAAGTCTCGCCGGTGCGAGTGGACATGGGCGTATATTTTACCAGCGCGCGCCAAGCGCTGAGCCGGGGAACTTGACGAAAGGTGGGTGCAAGGTTACAATCCGCGCGCTGCAGGCGCTGCAGGCGCTGCAGGCGCTGCAGGCGCTGGAACGCTGGTA
>CAJWGI010000238.1 GCA_913031335.1 uncultured Anaerolineales bacterium
TCACGATCGGTACCGGGCAAGTCTGCACCACCTTTTCAAACCCCTCGCAAAAATACGTCTTCACGATGCGCGCTCCCAGCTCGGCGGCAAGGCGCGAGGCCAGGCTCAGGAATTTCGCATCGCGCACCATTTCTTTGCCCACGGCGGTGACGGCCAGTGTCGGGATGCCGTAACGCTCGGCCTGATCCACAACCTGCGTGAAAGCCAGCAGTGTGTCGCGCTCGTACTCGGCGCCAACCATAATCGAAAATGCCACCGCCGAGGCGTTCAGCCGGATGGCCTCCTCCATCGAGACTGTGATGCCCTCGTGTAACAGCTGCTTGTTCAAGATGCTGGTGCCGCCCGAGACACGCAGAATGATGGGCACGTCCGTCCCGGCAGTCACGTAATTGCGCAGCGCACCGCGCGTAAGCATGAGCGAATCGGCGTACGGGAGCAACGGCTTCACCGTCTCATCCAGCTTCTCGAGGCCGCTCGTCGGACCCATGAAGTAACCGTGGTCAACGGCAAACATCAACGTCCGTCCGGTCTTCGGCCTGATAATGCGCGCCAGTCGGTTTTTCATTCCCCAATCCATCTTGATTACCTCCATTCCAAAGACGTCTTCAACAACAGAGCGTGTGCCTCGCGGTTTTCCGCCATTATAGCGCAACCCATGAGCCAGAAACGCACGGGGTTGCCCCGCGTAGCCATGCTATAATCGCGGCCCAGATCCCCGGCCGGCAACCGGGCGGCCATGCGGGCAAGCGCCGGCCGACGCTGGCGGCCTTTGTGGAAACCCATGAGAGTCACGTGCCGGAACTGCAAGCGGATACAGACGAATTGCATGCGCTGATTAAGGCCATAAACATCAAAAACATCGATCTGGACTAGTGAGGGTGGCGACACTATGAAAACCGGCGAGGCATACAGCAGCGCGGTGTGCGCAGACAAGTTCGACGCGATTGTGATTGGCTCTGGCATCAGCGGCCTGTGCGCCGCCGCGCTGCTGACACAGCGCGGAAAACGCACGATAGTGCTGGAGAAACATTTCAAGCCCGGTGGCTTCACGCACAGCTTCCGGCGCAATCAGTACGAATGGGATGTGGGCGTGCACTACATCGGCGAAGTCCATCGCGAGCGCTCCGTGCCTCGCCGTCTGTTCGACCACATCAGCGACGGGCAGCTGCGGTGGGCGCGCATGCACCCGACCTACGATCGCATTGTCTTCCCGGACCGCACATATGAACTGACCGCGCCAAAGGAGCAATTCATCGCAGGCTTGAGCGGCTATTTCCCGCAAGAAAAGGACGCAATCAGCAGATACATGTACATCGTTGGGCAGGTAACGCGAGCGGCCCGAGGCTTCTTCGCGGCAAAAGCGCTGCCCAGCTTTCTGGGGAGCGCCGCCGAGGCAACCATCTCGCGCAAGTTCCGCTCATTCTCAGACCGCACCACAGAAGCAGTGCTTTCAGAGTTGACCGCCGACGCGCGCCTGCGCGGGGTACTGAGCGGGCAATGGGGTGATTACGGGCTGCCGCCCGCACAGAGCAGTTTCGCGATTCAAGCGATAGTCGCGCGACACTATCTCGACGGTGCGAATTACCCGGTCGGCGGCGCAAGGAAAATGGCCGAGACCATCGTGCCGGTTGTCGAAAAAGGCGGCGGTAGAGTTGTGGTCAGCGCGGCAGTGGACGAAATAACGATACGGGGCGGAAAAGCCGCCGGCGTACGTCTGACGAACGGCGATGAAATCAGCGCGCCGGTGGTGATAAGCGCCGCCGGCGTGATAAACACGTATGGGCGCTTGCTACGCAACCATTCAGAAAGCGCGAAATTCCGCCGTCGCCTGGAAACCGTGAAGCCAGCCAGCGGCCATATCTGCCTACACATTGGCATAAACCACTCAGCGCAGGATCTGGGCCTGCATACGGCTAATATGTGGATTTACCCGGGATACGATCACGACCGCAATGTGTCGGATTATCTTGCAGGCGGAGAGAATGAATTCCCAGTGGTGTTCGTCTCTTTTCCCTCCGCCAGAGACCCGCTGTGGGAGCAGGAATACCCCGGCACTGCCACGCTGGAAGCCGTCACCATGGCGCCCTATGAGTGGTTCGAGCAGTGGAAAGAGCGTCCGTGGAAAAAGCGCGGGGAGGATTACGAGCGCTTAAAAGAACGCCTTTCCGGGCGGCTGCTGGCAACGGTCGAAGAGCACGTGCCCGCCATTCGTGGCAAGATTGACTACCACGAATTATCAACCCCACTGAGCACGCGCGATCTCGTCAACTATCCGCTTGGCGAGATGTACGGAATTGAGCACAGCCCTTCCCGCTTTCGGCAGAAATGGCTCCAACCGCGGACGCCGATAAGGAATCTGTTCCTGACCGGGCAAGACATCACCACGGTTGGCGTGACCGGAGCGCTTCTCGCCGGACTGCTCACCGCTTCGGTGGTTTTGAAAAAGAACCTGTTGAGAGACCTGTAATCGGTGTTAATTCAGCGGGAGTTCGGTGCCGAGCTGGCCTATTTCCCACCTACCAGTCAAACAATGCGTCCAACTCCTTCGCAGGTACGTCAAAGACAGTGTTGTGGGGCGGAAGCGCCTCGATGGTCATCCACTCCGGCAGGCGATCGTCAGCAGGCCCGAAGCCGGCGGCGCGATTGAACTCCCGTTCCAGCATCAGGGTTTCGCGGCCCAGCTCCGCGAGAACGTCATCACCCACATCCCAACCATAGCGGCCATTTATCATGTCCCGCAACGCTCCGGGAGCGGAAGCAAATCCGAAACCACTGAAAAGACACGCGCCAAGAGTATCATAGCCAGCCATGGCGATTTGCGCATTGCGCGAGACTTCAACCTGCCCCTTCGGAGAAAGATGGTCAATGTCCGCGCGGATGACATTCCCGCAGGTGTGGTCAGCGCCCTGTGGCGAGGTGGCATAAGTGACGCCCATCCCTTTGATAGCACGCGGGTCATATGCGGAGATTGCCTGACCCTTCACGGCGGGCACGCGCCGAATGCCCAAACACTTGCCAGTGATGACAGCACCGTTGCCCAACACCCGCCCCAGGGGCGTGCCCCGACGAATCTCACCAACCAGCTCCGTGG